>JAZLFU010000137.1:0-3103 GCA_045615915.1 Oscillospiraceae bacterium | reverse complement strand
CCTCCGGAATAGAGTTCCTTTTCAATATCCGGAAGGTCGGAAGTCAAAATTCCCGAAAATTGAGCATAGTCGCATTTTGAAACGCTTTCCGCCATATGCTTGAGCCTTAAAAGTCCGCCGGGTTTAATAAATTCCGAAACGGCAGTTATGGGCCAGATTCCCGCATTAAAAAGCTTTACCGCAGTAAAACTGTCCGCTCCTCCGGCAAAACATATCCGAAGTCCGCCACCGAAATCGTTCGCTATTTTCTCCGCAAGAGAAAAGGCGATGGGAAAAAGCGCTTTTCCCGTCAAAAATCCTCCATTAACTTTCTTGTCATCACAATTCGAAACTTTAAGACCGCCGCAAACCTTAACTCCGAAATCGCGACGAAGCGAATCAGCCGCAGACTGAAGTCTTAACAGAACGGGCTTTAAATCCTCATAACTTACAAGCGAATCAAAATATTCTTTATCTGTTTCGATATTTTCATATCCGTTTATATCGAGAGTTCCGCGAACAGAATAATATCCGAGGAGCTCCGGAGAAAGCCTTATGAAAGTATTGAGGCGTTTTTCCTCAATAAGATATCTTCCGCATTCCTCTATTTCTTCCGCAGAAAGCTTCTGATCGGGAACGAAGGTTACGGAGGAGGAGATATTTGCGCTTATATCCGAAATATAAGTATTATCAATTCCGTCAAACTCATCCATATGAGCTCTTGCCCAGTTCTCACATTCACGCCAAACGGGAGTATATTCGGCAGATTTGAGTCCTTCAATAAAGCTGTTCATCTTTTCAGATCTAAGATCTTCGAGATTTCCGCCTACGGACATTTGGAAAACAAAACCTTCCGGAACGCCGAGTTCGAAAGAAGTCGAGAGAAGCTTTATCGCGTACCAGGCTTTTACGTATTCACCGAAGGCTTCGCCAATGGGAAGTCCGCCTCTGCCCTCAAAAGCAAAAGCCGCGCCGTCATTGGAAACGTAGGGTTTGACCGGAACTACGTTTTCGGGATATACTGTTTTAAGCTCGATAAATCTTGCGCCTGAAAGATATGCCGCAATTATTCCCTGCGCCATTTGGGTATTCGGGCCGGCGGCAGGTCCAACCGGATTTTCTATTCTCATTCCGAAAATAGGAAGACGTGCTCTTCCGGCATGATAGAATTTATCTATTCCGAAAACGGAACCGACTGCGCCGTATTCCTCCAAAAGCATCGCCATAAGTTTTTCAAAAGAAAGCGGCCTTTGCATATCGCTCATACATATTCCTCCCTATGAGTTCAGCATTATATATGTATTATACTATTTATTAAGCACGAATACAAGTGGCAAAATGTTTTGCTTTGATGGGCTTTACCGGCTGTTTTACGACAAAAATAACGCTGAATTTGCCGTTTTTGACAGTTTTATATTTAAAAGTATTATATTTATAACTATACAATAATACTGTTTTTGCCGCTTTTTCTCCTAAAAAATGACAAAAAGACTCTGTTTTATCCAAATATTAACAAATATTTGTCATTAGACGCCGCCGAACATATTTTTTGCTCTATTGATTGTATTCGGCGCCTACTTAATGTATAATAGAAGCAAGAAATCAGTTTACCGAAACGGAGGATCTTATGAAAGCCGCATTTTTTACTCTTGGATGCAAAGTCAATCAATACGAAACTCAAATCATGGAACAGGAATTTCAGAAAGCGGGTTTTGAAATAGTTGACTGTGATAGCGATGCAGACGTTTACGTTATAAATTCGTGTACCGTTACCGGAGTCGGAGATAAAAAATCGCGTCAGATGCTCCGCCATTTCAAAAGAAGAAATCCCAATTCGGTAACTGCGCTTACCGGTTGTTATCCCCAGGCGTTTCCTGAAAAAGCCTCCGCTCTTATTGAAGCTGACGTTATAACCGGAGCAACGGATAAAAGCGCCCTTCTTCCCGCCGTTCTTGATGCTCTTGACGGAAAACGGGTCGTTCATATCGTTCCTCATTCCGAAAACGAAGAATTTGAGCCTATGCAGGCGGAAGGTATGCTTGACAGAACGAGAGCTTTTGTAAAAATCGAAGACGGCTGTGATAACTCCTGCTCATATTGCATAATTCCGAAAGCGAGAGGCCATGTTCGTTCAAAGGCGATGAAGGATATCGAGCGCGAACTTGAAAGCCTCCTTTCGAAGGGATATAATGAAGTTGTTCTTTCCGGAATAAACCTTCCGTTTTACGGAAGAGATATAGGCGCCGGACTTGTTGACGCGGTTGAGCTCGCCTGCGAAATAATGCCGAGGGTTCGTTTAAGCTCTCTCGAACCGGAGCTTCTTTCAAGAAACGATATTGAACGCCTTTCAAAGCTCGATTCGTTCTGCCCTCAATTTCATCTTTCGCTCCAAAGCGGCTGTGATAAAACGCTTAACGCCATGCGTCGCCGCTACAACACCGATATGTACCGCAAGGTAGTCGAAAACATTCGCGAGTTTTTCCCGAAAGGCTCTATCACAACGGATATAATAGTGGGTTTCCCCGGTGAGACCGATGAAGATTTTGAGGAAAGCTGCTGTTTCATTGAAGAAATAGGCTTCGCGAAAGTACATATCTTTCCCTATTCACGCCGCACCGGAACCGATGCCGCCGCTATGCCGGACCAGATTCCGAACAGCATAAAGAATAAGCGCTGTTCAATAATGGCAAAACGCGCCGAGGCTGTCCGCGAAAAGTTCCTTGAAGCGCAGATAGGTAAAACCGAAGACGTGCTTATTGAATCGGAAATCAAAGACGGAATGATGCAGGGATATACAAAGAATTATGCTCCCGTTGTGATTCCGGCGGTAAAGAGCCTTCTTTGTAGCGTTCAGGATGTCATTATAACCGGCGTTTCCGGTGATTCCTGTATCGGAAGAATAAAAAATCCGCCCGTAGGATACGATCCCATGGGTATGTTCGGAGATAAATAATGAAAGAATATCTTGAACTTTTTCTCTCTTTTGCAAAGCTCGGTGTTCTTATGTTCGGAGGCGGCTACGCCATGCTTCCCATTCTTGAGCACGAGATAATAACCCGTCGCAAATGGCTTACCGAGGAAGAAGTGCTCGATCTCTACGCTCTTGCTCAATGTACCCCCGGAG
>JAZLFU010000136.1:0-2232 GCA_045615915.1 Oscillospiraceae bacterium | reverse complement strand
TGAAAACAAGAATTATTTCGGCGATTGTCGGACTTGTTATTTTGGCTATAGTTGCTTATTTTTTTGAAACGCCGGTTCTCGATATTGCGGTCGCGTTTGTTTCGGTGGTTGCGGCGCATGAACTTATACGCGCTTCCGGTATATCAAAAAAGTATTTGTTTGAAGGAGTTTGCCTTATTTTTGCGGCGCTTTTTTCAAGTGTATATTTTAATATTTTTTCTTCGATAACAATGCTTGCCGAGCTTGTTTTCTGCGGTATATTACTTTTGTTATTGCTTACCGATTATAGAGAATTATCCGCAAAAAACGTCATCTTTGCATTCTTTGCTTCAACCGTAGTACCAAGAGCGTTTTCCGTTATCCTTCTTTTCCGTCAATACGGGAAACCAATATCGTATTTCCTTTTGTTTTTGAGCCTCGGAACGGCGTGGATAAATGATATTTTTGCGTATTTTACCGGAAGAGCATTAGGTAAACATAAACTTTGTGAAAACATAAGCCCTAAAAAAACAATTGAGGGCGCGATAGGCGGAGTAGTTTTTGATATTGCGATATGTTCCGGGATTACATACTGGTTTTCGGTAAAATCCGGTACAGAGATAAATTGGATAAGCTTTTTTATATTCGTTGCGATAGGCGCTGTTGTCGGTATTTTCGGAGACCTTTGTGCTTCTGTCATTAAAAGGCAGAGTAATATAAAAGATTACGGAAATATTATGCCGGGACATGGCGGCGTTATGGATAGATTTGACAGCTGGGTTTTTGTAGCTCCGCTTCTTTATATTTGGAATATTTATTTTCCGTTGGTAATATGAAATAGAGAATATATATTATATTGCCGCTTTGTATGGCGGCAATAATTTTATTATATGAGAGGTATCCTAATGAAAAAAATAAGTTTGCTTGGTTCAACAGGCTCAATAGGTACCCAGACGTTAGACGTTTGCAGGAAGCTCGGATTTTCGGTTGTCGCTCTTGCCGCAAACAGAAATATTGAGCTTTTGGAAAAGCAGGCAAGAGAATTTTTACCTGAAATAATTGCGGTTTCGGATGAAAATGCGGCAAGAGAGCTTAAAACGGCGCTTGCTGATACGGATATATCCGTGCTCGGAGGAGAAAAATCCGTGCTTGAAGCGGCATCTTTGGATTGTGATATCGTGCTCAACGCAATTACCGGTATTGCGGGGCTTCGCCCTACGGTTGCGGCAATAGAAGCGAGGAACGATGTTGCGCTTGCAAATAAAGAAACGCTTGTTGCCGGCGGAAAAAGAGTTATGGATTACGCAAAAGAACATAAGGTAAAAATAATACCTGTTGATAGTGAACATTCGGCTATTTTTCAATGTCTTCAGGCAAAAGGCGATTACGGAAGAATAAAAAATCTTGTTCTTACTGCTTCCGGCGGGCCGTTTTTTGGCAAAAAAGCAAAAGAACTTTATAATATTAAACCAGAAGATGCCTTATCTCATCCAACTTGGAATATGGGTAAAAAAGTTACGATAGATTCAGCAACTATGGTAAATAAAGGCCTTGAAATAATAGAGGCGGCTCATCTTTTCGGGGTTGACCAAAGTCATATTAAGGTCTTGATACACAGAGAAAGTATAGTTCATTCTCTTGTTGAATTTGTTGATAATTCGGTTATTGCCCAGCTCGGAGTTCCGGATATGAGGACGCCGATACAATACGCTTTAACGAATCCGGATAGATATGAGGGATGCGCTTCTGAACTTGACTTGGCAAAAATCGGGGAATTCCATTTTTACGAACAGGATAACGAAGCATTTCCTTCAACAAATATTGCAAGATATGCTCTTTCTTTGGGAGGAACGGCAACGGCAGCTTTCAATGCTTCAGATGAAGTAGCGGTTAACGCATTTTTGAACGGAAAAATCAAATTTACGGATATTTCAAAGATAATAGAAAAAACTGTTAATATATCCTTGCCAAACGGAGATTCATTTGATGATGTTTTTGAAACAGATAGGGAGGCAAGAATTTTTGCTGAATCGCTTTGCAAATAAGGAGAATTATATTTGAACGTATTTAGTATTTTAATTGCGATATTCCTTATGGGTTTTATGATATTTTTTCATGAACTCGGTCATTTTGCAACCGCAAAATGGGCAGGAGTAAAGGTAAACGAGTTTTCAATCGGAATGGGGCCGAAACTCATTTCCAAAACGGTAGGCGAAACGACTTATGCTTTGCGGCTTTTTCCGATAGGCGGTT
>JAZLFU010000135.1:0-5913 GCA_045615915.1 Oscillospiraceae bacterium | reverse complement strand
AACTGGAAGAAATAAAGTCGGCGACAAAAAAGATACGTTCTCAAAGCGAGGTTTTTATTGTAATAGGTGTTGGCGGTTCCTATCTCGGTTCAAGAGCCGTAATTGAATTGCTTAATTCTCAATTCGGAAACAGGCTTGGACTGAACGGACCGGAGATATATTTTGCCGGGTGCAATTTCAGTCCGGATTACGCTTATGAGCTTGCCGAGATATGCAGAGAAAAAGATTTTTCGGTGAATGTTATATCGAAGTCCGGTACAACGCTTGAACCTGCTGTTGCTTTTCGCTTTTTCAAGAAGCTCCTTATTGAAAAATACGGAGAAGAGGGAGCAAAAGACAGAATATATTGCACAACGGATAAAGAAAAAGGCACTTTGAGAGCTTCTGCAAACAAAGAAGGCTGGAAAACCTTTAATGTCCCCGATGATATCGGAGGAAGATTTTCCGTTCTTACGTCCGTTGGACTTTTGCCTATTGCAGTTGCCGGAATAGATATTGATTTGCTGATCGAAGGAGCGTATTCCGAAATGGCGGATTGCCTTTCCCACGATTTCAAAAGCAACCCGGCGCTTCAATATGCGGCAGTCAGAAATCTGCTTTTGGAAAAAGGCAAAACCATTGAATTGCTTACAAGCTATGAGCCGTCATTTTATTATATGTCGGAATGGTGGAAACAGCTTTTCGGAGAAAGCGAAGGAAAACAGGGTAAAGGGCTTTTTCCGTGTTCTGCGATTTTTTCAACGGATTTGCATTCGTTCGGACAGTTTGTTCAGGATGGAAATAAAACGCTTTTTGAAACGGTTGTTTGTTTTAAAAAAGCAAAATACAATTTTAAAGTTGATTTCGATGAAGAAAACAGCGATGGATTAAACTATATTTCGGGAATGGACTTGCAGGAGATAAATGAGCTTTCCCGTCTCGGGGCGCTTGTTGCCCATGTTGACGGAGGAGTTCCGAATGTGGTAATATCTCTTTCGGAAGCTTCCGCCTACGACATAGGAAAGCTGATTTACTTCTTTGAAATAGCGGTTTCGGTTTCCGGTTATATGCTCGGAGTAAATCCCTTCGATCAGCCGGGAGTTGAAAACTATAAAAGAAACATGTTTGCGCTTCTCGGTAAACCGGGATACGAGGACGTGAAAAAGGCTGTAAAAGCCAAAATTTAATCTATGGTCAAACTGCGTTCGCGCAATGATAATACTTTGAACAGAGGGAGACATTACGATGATCAAACTTATTATCGGACTTAAAGGTTCCGGCAAAACTAAATTCCTTATGGATAGCATTGATGAAGCAGTAAAGAACAGCAGCGGCTGTGTTGTTGCAATTGAAAGAGGTCAAAACCTCCGCTTTGATGTTAACCATGACGTTCGCCTTGTAGATATTGATGAATACGATATCTCTGACTTTAACGCATTTTACGGCTTCCTTTCCGGACTTATTGCAGGTAACTACGATATCAGCGATATTTTCGTAGACGCAACCTTCAAAATCGGTGGCCGTGATTATGATGCCTTTGCAAAGATGACTGATAAACTCAAGAGACTTTGCGATGAGTACAATATAAATATGGTATTCGCGGCTTCCTGCGAAAAAGAAGACCTTCCCGAACGTATCCATAAATACATTGTCGAAAGATAATAAAAAGTTAAAAGACGCGGTTTGAGTTTTTCAAACTGCGTTTTTTATTACACGAATGAATACAAATATAAGCACCCTCATATTATCGCAATATGGGGGTGCTTTGTTTGAAAAATATTATTATAGTCGGAGCCGGAAATGTTGGAAAATGCGCGGCAAAATCGGTATTGAATTCTCCGGATATGAAGCTTTGCGGCTTTTTAAGAAGCTGGGAAGAGAGCGTACCGGAGTTCGAAAACATTGAAGTGAAAACAGATATTGACGCATTTGATAAAAAGCCGGATGGAGCGATTATTTGCGTTCCTTCCAAAAACGTTTACGGTATTGAAAAAGAATTATTGAAACGAGGGATAAATACGGTTGATGCCTATGATTTGCATGGGAAAATACATGGGCTTAAATCAAAACTTGATGAATGCGCAAAGATCGGGAAAGCTTCGGCAATAACCGGAGCGGGCTGGGATCCCGGACTTGATTCAGCCGTAAGAACGCTGCTTTATGCGGCAATTCCGGGCGGGAAAACGTATACGGATTTCGGGCCGGGAATGAGTATGGGACATACCGCCGCGGCAAAAAGTATAAACGGAATTGAAAATGCGGTTTCTCTTACTATTCCGAAAGGGAACGGGGAACATAAAAGAAAAGTATATGCCGTGCTCAAAAACGGAGCCGAAAAAAATGACGTTAGAAAAGAACTTTTATTGAACGAATATTTTGAGCGCGATGAAACTGAAATATTTTTTGTTGATGACATAAAGGATTTTTACAGTACTTTTCATAGAGTAAAAATTTTCCATGAAGATAAAGGCGAACGGAACATACAAAGGGCTGAATTTAAAATGGAAATAGACAACCCTTCTCTTACGGGAGAACTTTTGGTATCGGCAATGAGGGCAAGCTTTTTGCTTCCGGAAGGATGCCGGTTTTTTAATGAGGTGCCGCCGGTTTATTTCGTACCCAATGAAAAAAATTATGAATTTATATAACTTCTGATAAAATCATCGAGCGAAACTCCGAAATAATCCGCTATTTTTACAGCCATTTCAAGATCCGGAAGGGATTCTTTACGTTCGTATTTGCTTACGGAGGTTTGAGAGATATGTAGGTCGTTCGCGAGCTTACGCTGGGTTATATGATTCTTTTTGCGAAGCTCTTTCAGTATTGTTTTCATTTTTGTTCCTTCTTTCAAGAGAAAATATTTCGTTATAATAGTGTAAGAATGAGTTTGATTTGCTCCAAAACGTATGAAAAAATATTTTTTTGTGCGTTTTGGTCTATTTGCAAAGTTTTGCTGCAAATTTGTTGAATTTTATTATGAACTTTTTTAAATATTTGTATTGCAAAACGTATATGTATTCTGTTATAATAATTTAGTACGAACATCTTGAAAGGGGATTTATAAATTGAAACAATATACTGCTGATAATATCAGAAATATTGCTCTTGCCGGTCATGGCTCCGACGGTAAAACCTCTCTTGCGGAGGCAATGCTCTATATTGCGGGCGCTACCGATAGACTTGGAACCATTGCTGACGGCAATACGGTTTGCGACTTTGACCCGGAGGAAATTAAACGTCAGATTTCTGTATCCTCCGCTGTTGCTCCTTTTGAATATGAAGGGGTAAAGGTAAACGTACTCGATACTCCCGGACTTTTTGACTTTGCCGGTGGTTTCTATGAGGGCGTTCGTGCCGCTGATTCTGTAATTATTACTCTTTCCGCAAAATCCGGTGTTCTTGTCGGAACTGAAAAGGCCTGGAAGCTTGCAAAGATTTGCCACAAAACACGCGCGTTTTTTGTTTCGAAAATGGATCAGGAAAATGCGGATTTCTATAAAACTTTCGACCAGCTTAAAGAAAAATTCGGAAGTTCCGTATGCCCGGTTATCATTCCTGTTGGCGATGTTTATGTAAATATGTTCACCAAAAAAGCATATAAATTCGATGCAAAAGGTAAAGCGATAGAAACCGATGTTCCCGGCGATTCAAAAATAACCGATCTTGAAGATGCGCTTGCCGAAGCTATTGCGGAAACCGATGATGCTTTGATGGAAAAATATTTTGCCGGAGAAGCATTTACCGAAGAGGAATGCATAAAAGGTCTCGAAAAAGGTCTTGCCGAACATACTATCGCTCCTGTTTATTGCGGAGATGCGCTTACTCTTAAAGGTGTTTCCCTTTTCATGAGTTCTCTTAAAAAGGTATTTCCTTCTGCAAAAGAAATTGCGGGTGAACGTGCTTTTGATGCTGACGGAAAAGAAGTAAAGATCGAATGCGATCCCAACGGTCCCGTTGCCGCATATGTTTTCAAAACCGTCGCCGACCCGTTTGTCGGTAAACTTTCTTTCGTAAAAGTGGTTGCGGGTACTCTTACTACCGGTGAATCTCCCGTTGATTCAAGAACCGGTGATCAGGAGCGTCTCGGCAAGATGGTAATTATCCACGGAAAAGTTCAGGAAGCGGTTGATTCCATTTCAGCCGGCGATATCGGCGCAATTACAAAACTTGCCATAGCCGAAACCGGTGATAGCCTTTGCGATCCCAAGCGTGTAGTAAGCTTCAGAAAAGCCGAATTCCCGGCGCCCTGCATGAGCATGGCAATGTTCACCAAAGGCAAAACTGATGATAGCAAGATTGCTTCCTCAATTGCACGTCTTATCGAAGAAGATTCCACTATCTCCTACGAAGTCAATGCTGAAACAAAACAACAGATACTCTCCGGACTCGGTGAACAGCATCTTGACGTTGTTATCAGCAAACTCAAAACCAAATTCGGTATCGAACTCGGACTTGAGAAACCCCGTGTTCCTTATCGTGAAACCATTCGTAAGAGCGTTAAAGTACATGGTAAACATAAGAAACAGTCCGGCGGTCATGGCCAGTTCGGCGACGTTTGGATAGAGTTTGAGCCTACCGACAGCGAAGAAATGGTATTTGAGGAAGCGGTATTCGGCGGTTCTGTTCCGAGAAACTTCTTCCCGGCAGTTGAAAAAGGCCTTCGTGAAGCTTGCAAAGCAGGTATGCTTGCCGGTTATCCTATGGTAGGCGTTCTTGCAAGACTAGTTGACGGTTCTTACCATCCCGTAGACTCAAACGATATGTCTTTCCAGATGGCAGCAAGACTTGCTTATAAAGCAGGTATTCCCCAAGCCGGTCCTGTTCTTCTTGAGCCTATCGGCGAGCTTAAAGTTCTTGTTCCGGATTCCAACACCGGTGATATTATCGGCGACCTCAATAAACGCCGCGGTCGTGTTCTCGGTATGAACCCTGTTGATGGTGAAGAAGGTGTTTCCGAAGTCGAAGCGGAAGTTCCTATGAGCGAGATGCACGATTTCACAACTGCGCTCCGTTCCGCGACCCAGGGCAGAGGCTCTTTCAGCTTCCATTTCACACGCTATGAAGAGCTTCCAAAGATGCTTGAAGATGCGGTAATCGAAGAAGCAAAACAGTGGATGACTGAAGAAGAATAAAATTTTCTGTAATAAAAATGAAGCCCGGTCATATATATGACTGGGCTTCTATTTTTTTATCGGGAGATGGTATTTTGATCGCCGCATCTTTAAAAACAACAAAATCAAGAATCCTCGGGACTGTTTCGATAATACTTGCAATAATAATAGGAACACTTCTTTTTTGCTTTGGCGGTAACAGCGATAAAAACGCTTCGGAAACCATTTCACGCCACGTTACGGATAACGATTCCAGAAAAACGTATCTTGCCTCAAAAGGGCTGAAAACGGCCGATGAGCCTGATTCCGTAACGGATATACTTATTCCCGATGAATTCGACGAAGTTTTAAATGGATATAACGAATTACAGCTTGAAAGCGGCTTTGATATCTCACCGTATCTTGGAAAAACGGTGAAAAAATACGTTTACAAAGTAACGAATTATGAGGATGGAGATGAGATATATGCGGCGCTTTACGTATATAACGATACGGTGATTGCGGCTGATATTTCATCTTATAAGGATTCGTGGCAAAGAAGTATTGACGAAACCGGAAATTAAGTTTATTATCTTAATATAAAATAAAAGCGAGGTTCGTTATGGAATTCAGATTTTTAACCGAAGATGATATGGATGAAGTTTCCGCAATATATGCCGAAGCCTTTAATTCAGAGCCGTGGTGTGAAAAATGGACAAAGAAAACTGCATCAAAACGGCTTTCGCAAATGCTCAAAAATGAGGCTTCTTTCGGAATAATCGCAGTGGAAGACGGAATAGTCGGAATGATACTTGGTGAAGAAAAACAATATTTTGACGGAACT
>JAZLFU010000134.1:0-1301 GCA_045615915.1 Oscillospiraceae bacterium | reverse complement strand
TGAGCAGCGAACAGATAACCACCCGTATGCTTTCCTGCGAAGGCTGTATCGAGAGTAAGAAGCTCCGCAACGGCGACCTCAAAGCCGGCTCCGATGACTGGATAAGACTTGCGGAGGCCTCCCAGTTTCTCAACAAGGCTGATATCCTTATTGACGATACCGCCGGCATAACCATTTCCGAAATAAAGGCAAAGCTTCGCCGGGTACGCGGAATCGACCTTGTAATAATAGACTATTTACAGCTTATGTCCTCCGGAAGGATAACCGATAACCGCGTTCAGGAGGTTTCCCAGATGACGAGGAACCTCAAGCTTATGGCGAAGGAGCTTAACGTTCCGGTAATAGTCCTTTCCCAGCTTTCCCGTTCGATAGAATCAAGAAACGGGCATAAGCCGATGCTTTCCGACCTTCGTGAATCCGGCTCCATCGAGCAGGACGCGGATATAGTAATGTTCCTTTACCGCGAATCCTATTACCAGCTCCAGGAGGGCCAGCCCGCTCCGGAACAGGATATAGCGGAATGTATAGTCGCGAAAAACCGCCACGGCGAACAGGGAAGCATAAAGCTTATCTGGGACGGTCAATATACAAAATTCTATTCTCTTGAGGAAAACCGAAATGAGTGATACACAAAAGCTTACCTATATCTCCGTTGCGAAAAGCGCAAGGAAGCTCGGACTTATAAATGACGGCGATAAAATAGTTATGGCGATATCCGGCGGCTGTGATTCGTCGGCGCTTCTCCATATACTCATAAAGCTTCGGGAACCGATGAAGCTCGATATCCTCTGCGCCCACGTAAACCACAACCTCCGCGGAGAGGAAAGCGACAGAGATGAAAAATTCGTAAGGGATATATGCGAAAAGTATAACGTTCCGCTCCGTGTCCTTTCAGCAGACGTTGAAGGCTATGCCGCCGAACACCGTTTGAGCACCGAAGAAGCCGGAAGAGAGCTTCGGTATGAATTTTTTGAACGCTGCTGTGATGAGCTCGGCGAAGGTGCTCTCGTTGCAACGGCGCATACCCTTTCCGATTCCGCGGAAACTTTTCTTTTTAACGTCGCGAGAGGGACTTCTGTTGACGGAATCTGCGGTATTCCTCCGAAAAGAGGAAACGTTATCCGCCCGCTTATCGAATTTACAAGAAAAGATACGGAAACCTACTGTGCGGAAAACAAAGTGCCTTTTGTTCCCGACAGCACCAACCTCGGCGACGACTACACGAGAAACAAGATACGCCACAGAGCGATACCTGTACTCAAAGAGATAAATCCTTCCTTTGAATATTCACTTCTCGGAAT
>JAZLFU010000133.1:0-2549 GCA_045615915.1 Oscillospiraceae bacterium | reverse complement strand
AAGGGTTTTTCTTATTGCGTATACGCGCTTATCGTTCAAATCGCTGTTTATGGTATCGATGAGATAATTACGCTCAAGCTCCAGATCCTTTTCGGGGAAAAGTCCGTTTTCATCAAGATTTGGCGCAAATATTATATCGGAAAGGAGCTTTGCGCTTTCCTCCACCATTTTTTCTCCGCTTATTGCGAATTTATCGTCAATAAACTGTATCGAAAGCTCTATTATCTGAAGGTCGCCGTTTTTTGAAACATCCGAATCAAGAATTGCGCCGTACATTTTCGCAAGCTTTTTATTGAGCATTGTAAAATCCGGACAGGATTTACAGCCCTTTCTCAAAACGAAAGGAACAAGCGCGTTGACCGTTACCGTATCTCTTTTAAGCGGAGTTATCAGATTAACGGTTATTCTGTCCGATCTGAATTTTGTTTCATTAACAAAGCTCATATAGGCTTCGTTTCCTATTTCTTTTCTGACGAGTTTTCCTATCATTTTACTCTCCTTTTTCAAAAGCAGTCTTACGGAAATATTATTTCATATGAACGTCAATCTGCGCAAACGGAATTTCTATTCCGTTTGCGCTCAAAGCCGTTCTTATCTTATCATGCAGGATATAATCAGTTTCATCGTAATAATCCCAGTTTGCATATACACGGCAAAGTATATCCACAGCGTTGTTGTTCAAATCCTTTACGATAATAAAAGGCTCTTTGAAATCGTTTCTTACGGTTGGCTCGTTTTTTACCGTTTCATATATGACCTTCTTCGCAAGTTCAATATCGGAATCATAAGAAACTTCAATATCAATGTCAATTCTTTTTACACCGTATTTTGTGTAATTTACCACCGTATTTTTCGCAATTATATCATTCGGTATTATAACTTCTCTGTTATCTTTTGTCCTTAATATTGTGTGCAGAATCCTCATTTTAACAACGTATCCCAAAATATTCTGACCCGGTATTTCGATAAGGTCGCCCTCATCAAAAAGCCTTGATACCGTTATAATTATTCCGTCCGAAAAAAGAGCAAGGCTGTCCTTTACGGAAACGGCAACCGCGACTATTATTGCGCTAAAAACCGTTGCGACGACGCTTATCGGAACTCCGGAAACGGTTATAGCGGTAAAGAACAGAAAAGTATAAAGTACCGTTTTTATTACTGCCGATATTATTCTTATTATGTTCTCTTTGACGTTTCGCTTTTTAAGGCGCTTCTTAACTAAACCCATTACGAATTTTATCAAAAGCCAGCCTAAAACAAGTATAATAACAGCCAAAATAATATTTGCCGCCTGTTTGCCGATAAATTCATCAATTTTTACCGTATCAACGGTTTCGACAATATTTTCCGAAACAATATTTAAACCCACGTTTCCCATAAAACGTTTTTTCACTCCTTTTTCAGTTTGGCAAAGTTGGCCATAAGCTTTTTCGTTCCGACTTTATCAAATGCTATTTCGAGCAAAGTATCTCCGGACATCGACGTAGAAGAAAGAACCGTTCCTTTTCCGAAAACCTTGTGAATAACGGTATCGCCGATATTATAGCTTACCGTTTCCGCTTTCGGCGCGGCGGTAAAGCTCTTTTCGATTCTCACCTCTCCGCGGGACGATTCATCGAAATGGTAACTTATATTCTGACGGCGGCGCTCGGTTTCATCGAAGAAATTCTTGTATTCTTCCGGTATCTCTTCAAGAAATCTTGATGGACGGTTATGGCTCGTCTGTCCGAATATCATTCTGTTTGCCGCAGCGGTCATATAGAGATTTTCTTTTGCTCTCGTTATACCAACATAGGCAAGGCGGCGTTCTTCCTCCATCTCGTCCATATCATAGATAGCCTGCATACCGGGGAAAACACCCTCCTCCATTCCGACGAGGAACACATTTTTGAATTCAAGTCCCTTTGCAGAATGCAAAGTCATAAGGAGCACCGAATCGCTTTCTTCAAGACGGTCAAGGTCGGTATAAAGCGCCACTTCCTCCAAAAATCCGTTAAGATCCGCGTCTTCCACTGCGTCCTGATATTTCATCATATTGGTTTTAAGTTCGCCTATATTCTCAATTCTTGCCTCGCCTTCAAGACCTTGAGCACGAAGCATATCCATATATCCCGTTTTTTCGGCGAGCATATCGAAGAATTGCTCTGCGTCGAAGTTTTCGGCTTCTTCGGCAAGCTCTTTTATCATATCCGTAAACTGCATAAGCGCCGGAGCCTTTTTCATGAGATCCGCGTATTCGTTTGCGTGCTCAAATATCTCGAAAAGAGGTATTCCGGTCGCATCAGAAATATGCTCGGCGGCGGCAATGGTGGTATCGCCTATTCCGCGTTTCGGCTCGTTTATTATTCTTTCGAGGCGAAGGTTATCCGCCGGATTGCATACGATCGACATATATGCAAGCAGGTCTTTTACCTCTTTGCGCTCATAGAAACGAAGTCCGCCGATTATCTTATACGGAACGCCTGCTCTCATAAGAGTACGCTCAAGGCTGTTCGACTGGGCATGCATACGGTAAAGAACGGCGTAATCGCTGTATTTTGCGCCCTTTG
>JAZLFU010000132.1:0-3882 GCA_045615915.1 Oscillospiraceae bacterium | reverse complement strand
CCCTTATGTACGGAAGAACGGTTTTCGTAATAGCCCACAGACTTTCCACCGTTCAGAACTCCGACGTTATAATGGTGCTCGACCACGGAAAGATAATCGAACGCGGCAACCACGAAAAACTCATCGCCGAAAAAGGAACCTATTACAGGCTCTACACCGGAGCGTTTGAACTGGATTAAAACTAAATCAAGACAAAAAAATAGGACCTCATTTCGAGGTCCCATTTTTTATTTGAAATCAATGTTTTCTTGTTGCAACATAAGCGGCAGCCAAAACGACCAAAGCGCCCATGCTCATAACCGGTGCTCCGGTTTCGGGGTTTTCTTCTTTTGTTGTATCGGGTTTCTTCTCTTTATCTTTGTTTCCGCCGATTACAATAGTATCACCGGTTTCATAATATTTAAAGGTATATTCGTTGCCGTTTTTATATTTTTTGTAATGCTCGCCGGCCTTGATATCACCGGTAAACAACTTTGCATCATCTGCAAGAATGAATTTTACATTACGTTTAACGGTAACAACTTCATCGGTATCGTTCAAAATGGTGATAGTTTCGCCGTTTCCAACTTCGGCAACAGCTTCGGCAAGGGAGGCAAAATAGTCTTTATCTTCCGGTTCGCCTATTCTTGCAATAGCGTTATTTTCATCCAAAAGCTCATAAGCAAAAGTACTGAATTCTTTTGACTGTACTTCGATGAATTTATCAGTATTAGAACCCGTTCCCACTGTCTGTATCGGATAGGTTCCCATAAGTTTGGATTTTGTTTCTTCGTCTCCTTTATGATAAACGGCAACAGTAGTGGCATCTACATTAGAGTCAACAGGAAGACGGAAAGTGATAAGAGCCTTTATTTTGTTATTAGGAATATCTTCTTCAGTAGTACTGCCGTCAGGTTTGGTAACAACAGCTACGGGTTTAACATCAAATTCCATTTTGGTGATAGTGAAAGCAGTATTGTTTCCTTCAACTTTAACGGATTTAAGTTTTACGTTGACCTGTTTATCTTCTATTGTACCTTCAGTCACGCCTTTAAGATCAGTAATTTTCAAACCTTTTGTTGCGTTTTCGATCTTGGTGTTCTCGAAAGCATAGACAGCTTCGGTAGCGAGGGTATTTGTAATGGCATATGCGGCTTCCTGCGCGGAAGGTTTGCCTTCGCCTTCGCCGGCACCTTCGACTTCAACATTTTCTCCGCCAACAGTGATATTGCCGCCTTCTCCAACAACAGCGGGTTTGACAACAACTTCCATGGGCATTACTTGCCATTTACCAGTTTCAATTGCTTTGGAGAAATAGCCTTCTGCAAGATAATCAAAATCGGGTTTGGAAGAGAAAGTACCGCCGGTGATAAAACTGGTCAACGGATCAGTTTGACCGTTTCCTGCATAGCTTCCAACAGCGTTTGCGTTAGTGCTCTTAAAGGTACCGCCGGTAATGGAAACATTTCCACTCTCCAAACCGTTCGGATAGTTACAACTGTCGATAACAAGAGCATCGCCTGTTGCGTTACAGCCATTGCCACTATATACATATTCTGCGTCCTCGCCGTTTCCGATAAGAGTACCGCCAGTAATATTAAGCTTTGTAGATTTGAAATATACCGCGGTTTTACCGGTTATAATACCGCCGGAAATATTAAGTTCGCCGTTAGGCATATAGATAGCAACATCATTTGCCTCAGTAACGGTAGCGCCATCCTTAATATTGATGATAGAACCACCATTATAAGCATTTCCATTTGTACTTATCAAGCCTTTAACAGTACCTTCAACATTTAAAGTATTTGTTCTAAATACCACAACAGCATAATTTCCTTCATTATTTACTGTTGCGCCTTTTTCGATTGTAACAACACTTCCGGTCGCGCCACTTTCTTTGTTTTCGCCGACACGAACCTGTCCGTTAACAGTAGTGCCATTTTTAAAGTTTATAGCACCGCCGGAAGCTTCAACCTTACCGTTGATAGTGGAATCTTCCACATTAACGGTAGGAACAGAATAGCTTCCAGATTTGCAGCTATCGAAAGCAAAATCTCCGTCTACTGCGATGATTCCGCTATCTTTTATAGTAGTTGTACCGCAGTTGTTGGAAACAACATAGCGGGTGTTGTTTCCGTTATGAGCAATATTGGTACCATCAATAGTCATGTTGTCAAGAGTAAGGTCGCAATAGTTCTGAATGAGCATTGCAATGCCTTTTTCATTAGCAGATGATACCCATGTAAAGTTCTTATTTTCTGTTGCGCATTGAATTGTACCATTTCTGAAAGTAATGGTGGAACCCTTCAGGAGCTGGAACGCTTGGGTTTGGGTATTTGTAGAACCTGCACCGGGCTTGTTGACTGTATAGGTGTGATCTGCGAAGTCAACGGTGAAATTTTTATTTTCGCCGACACTAATACCAGCCGCTCCCACAACATCAGCAACCATGGTTATGGTCTCGTTATCTTTAACTGCCCCAATAGCATCCGCAAGAGTTGCGTACTCGGTATCGCCGATCTTTGCGACCGGATTCTCCGCCATTGCCGTTATGGGAAACATTCCCACGACAATAATTACTGCCATTAAAAATGCCAGCATCTTCTTTTTCATTGTTTTTCCTTCTTTCATTTTAATTCTTTAGGGATTTATGCAAAACCGCATTGCGATAATTGCCAAACAGTTAAAATTTCTTCATTTTCTTTTTTCCACATCATAACATATATATTATACCGAAAGAAAAAATTTTTTCAAGTGTTTTTGACGAATATTTTAACTATTTTTCAACAAAAATAAACATTTTCACCATAAAACGGTTCGATATTTTGTTTTTTAATCATTTTTGTAAATCGGTTTGCCATTTTGCTTAAATCTCAAACTATATTTTTGTAGTTATTTCTACACTACAATATTATAATATACTAAAACTACTTTTGTCAAGTTAAAATAATAATATGAGGTGATAACTATGGCAGAAGAAATTAAAATTACTAAAAAAACAGCAAAAAAGGGCGATGACGGATACAAAATCGTTTCCGTCAGAATGAAGGATGAGATGATAGAAAAGCTCGATGAGCTTTCCGCCGCCACGAACCGCTCGAGAAACGAACTGATAAACCTTTTGCTTGAATCGGCAATAAAAATAGTGAAGATAGAATAATAAAATCGCCCGGCTTATTTTAAACAGGTCGGACGTTTTCATATTCTTTGCTATATTGCTATATAATTTCAAAGTAATTCGGCGAATTGCCAAGTTGTAATATAAGGTATAAAGTGATATAATAATTTAATATAGTATTATCATGGAAAGGCGGCGTTTACTTGTTATGAAAAATAAAATTGCAAACAGCCGCTCTACCTGGATATTCATTGCCGCCTGTTGGGTAGCGTACAGCTTCTCTTATATCGGAAGGCTCAATTTTTCCGCTTCAATGGCGGATATGACCGCCTCAGGTGTTATCCTCAAATCCCAGGCGGGAATAGTGAGCACCTGCTTTTTTATATGCTACGGCTGCGGTCAGCTTTTAAGCGGCTGGCTCGGAGATAAAGTTGTTCCGCGCTATCTTGTATTTGCCGGACTTCTCGGCGCTTCCGTATGCAATTTCGGAATGTCTTTCGCTCCTCCGATTTGGCTTATGGCTGTTCTCTGGAGCTTCAACGGGCTTTCCCAGGCGCTTCTTTGGGCACCGATAATGCGCGCAGTTTCCGACCGCATACCGAAAGAAAAGATCCCAACCGCCTGCACCGTGCTCGCAACGACTATGGCGGGCGGAACGCTTATGGCATACATATTGAGCGCCGTGCTCATCAGCCTTTACGGTTGGACTTCCGCCTTTATTTCCGGAACTTTGGGACCTCTTTCCGCCGCCTTGATTTGGATAGCGGTTACCACCAAAATCGAAA
>JAZLFU010000131.1:0-4520 GCA_045615915.1 Oscillospiraceae bacterium | reverse complement strand
TTAGTTGAGATCGTCCGAATCGTCAATATCCGCGCTTATATTAAGTGTATTTATCGTTCTTCTCTTCATACGCTGCTCTTCGGAATTTTCAACGATAAAATTTTTTATCTCGCGGGCATTTTTAATATTTTTAAGAACAAGCTGGGAATGAGTAACGTCGCTTGTCTTACAGGTAACTGTGCCGATACCGAAAAGTCTTCCGAAAATAGTAGTGGTAAGAACTGTATCCTGTACTTTATACATATAACAGTCGTTTTCCGCTTTCGTCAAAAAGCCGCTGTTTATCGTTATCTGTTCCTCCGTTATGGTATAGGTAGTAAAAGTAAACGGAAGAGCAAAAAAGCTCCATCTTTTCTTTTCGGTATACGTCATAGCACAAAACCACCTTTTCTCTTACATTATATCATCTTGAAAATAAATATCAAGTCTTTTCAGAGATACAAAATGATTTTTGATGCCATATTTATCAAAAAACATAGGGTAAGCCCGGTAAAAAGCGGAACCGCAACGGAAAGCGCGGTCCATTTAAGGCTTTTTGTTTCTTTCCATATGGTGAGAAGCGTTGTTGCGCAGGGCCAGTGGAAGAGAAAAAACACCGCGGTACAAAGAGCGGTAACTCCGTTAAAGCCGTTCGCCGAAAAGAGTCTTGCCGTTTCGGAAAGGGCAGATATTTCTTCAAGACCGCCTTTCGAATACCCCATCGCCATAAGCGGAAGTGCGATTTCATTGGCCGGAAACGAGAGCAAAAAACCGGTCAGAACGGTTCCATCCATTCCGAATACACTTCCGACAGGATTTAAAAATTCTATCAGCTTTTCAAAAACCGTTTCTCCCGATACCGTAACGTTTGAAATGATCCATATCAGTGCTCCTGCGGGTATTGACACTATTACGGCTCTTCCGAGCACTTTAATAGTTCTTTCGAACACCGAGCGGATTATTACCTGCCCGACCTTCGGAAGTCTGTACGGCGGAAGCTCAAGGGTAAACCCGGCAGACATACCTTTCAGAAGCGTTTTCGAAAGCAGCCGGGACACCAGAAAAGTCATTGCCACGCTCAAAGCCAAAAATCCGGTCAGCATAAGCGCGCTGATTACCGATGAACATTTCTTTCCTGCGGCGAAAAACATCGTTATAAGGGCAATAAGCGCCGGAAAGCGCCCGTTGCAGGGCATAAAGCTGTTTGTGAGTATCGCAATCATTCTCTCCCTCGGAGAATCTATTATCCTCGCGCCGGTAACTCCGACAGCGCCGCAGCCAAGCCCCATACACATTGTGAGCGCCTGTTTTCCGCAGGCATGCGCCATACCGAAGCCCCTATCGAGATTGAAAGCCACCCTCGGAAGATATCCCACATCTTCGAGAAGCGTAAAGAGCGGAAAAAATATTGCCATCGGTGGAAGCATAACCGAAATAACCCATCCCATAACGTTCCAAACACCGTCCACCGTAAAGCTTATCGCTTCGGCAGGACATTTTATCAGATTGAGCCAAAGCCTTATCTTTTCTCCGGCAAAACCGAAAAATCTCGAAAGGATCTCGGAAGGATAGTTCGCGCCGGATACGGTTATCCAGAATATGAGCGCAAAAAGGCAGAACATCGCCGGTATCCCAAAAAGCTTCCCCGTTAAAACGGAATCTATTTTTTCATCCCGGGAAAGCGCCTTCGCTTTGCTATGATCCACTCCGGAATTGCATATCTCCTCCGCGCGGAATACCGTACACGAAGCTATTTTATCCGATACGCTTTTCGCAATTCCGCTGTCGTTTATAATGCGCCTTGCCTTGCCTATCGCTCCCATAAGCTCCGCATCGCCGTTCATCTGACCGAAACGTTTTTCAAGCGCCGAAATAAAGCTCTTGTCGTTTTCTATTATTTTGAGCGCGGGAAAGATACCGTAAAAGCCGTATTTTTCTTTGAACACCGGAGAAAGAGCCTCAACGGCGTGCTCAACGGATTTCGGATATCTCACCGGGATGAGCACCGTATGGAGTTTCCCCTCCGAAAGCTCTGCCATCAATTTTACGAGTTCATCAAGCCCCTCTCCTTTTGAAGCGGATATCCCGACCACCGGCAGACCTATTTCTTTTGATATCGCTTCAAGGTCAATTTTTATCCCTTTTCTCACCGCGTCATCCATCATATTTACGCAAACGAGAGTTTTCGGAATAAGCTGCGCCGTTTGTATCGCGAGAATAAGGTTTCTCTCGATACAGCAGGCATCACAGACCACCACCGCCGCATCGGGTTTTTCAAAGCAGAGATAATCTCTCGTTACCTCCTCCTCTGCGGAATTTGCCGTAAGCGAATACGCGCCCGGAAGGTCAACAAGGCGGTAATCCCTTTTTCCGTATCGGAATTTGCCCTCCGCGGAGCCAACCGTCTTTCCCGACCAGTTTCCCGTATGCTGATGCGAGCCGGTCAGCGCATTAAAAACCGTACTTTTCCCGACATTCGGATTTCCTGTAAGCGCTATCGTTCTGTAAATCATGGCGTTCCCTCCATGATGACGGTGGCGGCGTCCTCGTTCCGAAGCGCTATCACCGCGCCCCGTATAAGATACGCTTTCGGATCTCCTGCGGGACTTTTTCTTACGCACTCGACAGTAGTTCCCTCCACAAGACCTATATCCATAAGCCTATGACGAAGCTCTCCTTTTGTTTCGAGCCTTACCACTGCCGCACATTCGTTTTTCTCCATATTACAAAGCGGAAACTGCCGCATAAATATCTCTCCTTTGTATTTTGGTATTTGCCCAATATCAAAATATGAAAAGCAAAGCAAAGGCGTGATAATAACTCAAAACAAAAAAGGCTCCCCGTTTCCGGAAAGCCTTTTACAATATATTTACATTTAATCAACACAGACAAGCTCGTAATCCTTGCTTCCGAGACCTATTTCTTCGGCGTAATCAAGAGTATGGGTTCCGTGTCTTGTTTCTATTCTTTCGATGAGCTTCGCTTTGTTTTCATCCGGCGAATTATATACGTGGTCAACGCAGGCCTTATCAACCGCTACCGGATCAAGAGAAGCGAATATACCGACATCAGCCATACAGGGCGGCTCCGGATTGCTTTCGCAGTCGCAACTCACGGAGAGATTATTCATTACGTTTATATACGCCATATTGGGGCAGTATTCGGTTACGCTCTTTGCCGCTTCCGCCATGGATTCAAGAAAATCATCCTGGGGAGTATCCCAAAAATCGGTGAAGCTCGTTCCGGCGCTGTGTATCCATGCCTTGCCTTTTCCGGAAGCGATACCTATTGAAATATTCTTTACCGCGCCTCCGAATCCGCCCATCGCATGGCCCTTGAAATGAGAGAGCACGAGTATGGAATCATATTTTTCAAGATCCGCGCCGACGTAGTTCTCTTTGAGCCATTTTCCGTTCGGAATGGAGAGAGTAAGCTCGCCTTCTCCGTCGATTATATCCACGTTTGCAATATCGGTAAAGCCGTGTTCCTTTGCGACCTCGTAATGGTCGGCGGTGGAATAGCGCCTTCCGTTATAGGCGGTATTGGCTTCGATTATGGTTCCGTTTACCTTTTTAATAAGCTCTGAAATAAGCGCGGGTTTGAGATAGTTGTTTCCGCCCGGCTCTCCGGTATGGAGCTTCACCGCAAGATTACCCGGAAGATTCGGATCAAGCGCTTCGTAAATTTTCACAAGTCCTTCGGGACTTATATCCTTTGTCATATATACTACAGGTTTCCCCAAGATTTTCGCTTCCTTTCGTTTTACTATAATTATGCCGCGTTTCGCTCTTTTGAAATCAGGCAAACGCGGCATTTTTTAATTATTCCTCTTCAACTTTTGCTTCGGGAGCATTTTTTACAACGCTCTCAACACCGTTTTTGCAAGATGCTTTTGCTTTATACCCTTCGGAAGCAAGGATATTTTCTCCGTTTTTCGCGTTGAGGCGGAAACGGAACTCACCGGCTTTATCGGTATAGATCTCGAATTTGGGATTCGTTGCTTTTTCGTAGTTTTCTACGGTCTGATCTTCGATTTTTGCTGCTGCGGCATTTTTGCGAACGCTCTCGATTCCGTTTTCACAGGCAGCTTTGGTGCTGTAAGTTTCGGAAGTACCGATCACTTCACCGTTTCCCGCAACAAGATTGAAGCGAAAACCTGTTTTTGTTTCTTTTATAACAAATTTAGCCATTAAAATATCCCCTTTCAAATTTTACATTATTTTTATAATACCACTTATTTTATAATTTTTCAACCGATATTACCGGCAATTATTTTTTCTTTTTCGCTATAAAAGTCGCGCCGACAGCGGCAACTGCCGCACCGATGAAGACAGCTATCAGAATTACCGGAAAACCGGATTTTTCGTTTGCGGTACGCGGCTCTCTGCTCTGATTCGAAGTCTCTTTCGCCTGCTCGGAGGGCTGTTCTTCGTTCAAAGTGAACCGTTCCTTTTCGGAATATCCGCAAAGGTTGCAGATATGCTCCCTTTCTCCTGCGGTTTCTTCTGTCGGCTCGGTCAGGATGTTCCATTCGCCGAACT
>JAZLFU010000130.1:0-2351 GCA_045615915.1 Oscillospiraceae bacterium | reverse complement strand
ACCGCTTGGCCTCCGACTTCCCTAATATGGCAGGCGCGGCTATTGTCGGCGCTCAGGCAGAAGCTATGAAATCCGCCGCAAAGAACGAAAACGGCGCTATGATGGGCTTTATGGGTATGAGTATGGCGCAATCCGCAGGCGGAATGAACGCCAACGACCTTTTCCAGATGGGACAGCAGCCGCAATATCAGCAGCCCGCTCCCGCAAAACCCGGCGCAGGCAACTGGATCTGTGAATGTGGCACCGAAAACGGCGGAAAATTCTGTATAAACTGCGGCAAATCCAAACCCGCTCCGAAAGCAGAGGGTGGATGGACCTGTTCCTGCGGCGCCGTCAACAAAGGCAAATTCTGTGCAGAATGCGGCGCAAAGAAACCGGAAGACCAGCCTCTTTACAAATGTGATAAATGCGGTTGGGAACCCGAAGATCCCTCAAATCCTCCGAAATTCTGCCCCGAATGCGGCGATCCCTTCAATGATGAGGATATTCAGAAATAATAAAGCATATAATAAAAGGAGCCTGTTTCAGGCTCCTTTTTTATTATACTATATCGGTGCTCATTTTGAGCACGCATCTTTTCCGTTATATCCGATGAAATCCTTATCAACCGTAATAACGGAGAAATATTTTTCATCCCATTCGTTTATGCGTTTTGCTATAAGCAAAGAAAGCTCTTTATCGCTCATTTTGTAGCTGTTCGGAACAACAATATCAAATATGAGGTTCGTGTGAGTTGGGCCGCTCACTATTCTGAAATCGTGAAAGCTTATGCATGGATCTATATCGCTCAGAATATCACTTACACGGCTCCTTATTTCGTTTGTATGCTCATCGTTTACGTCAATAGGATCCATGTGTATGGTTGCTAAACAACTCATTTTTTCGTATATTTCCCGCTCTATATTGTCAACAGTATCATGTATCTTGACAATATCTCCGTCAGCAGGCACTTCGGCATGAAGCGTTACAAAAACCCTTCCGGGACCGTAGTCATGGACAATCATATCATGAATACCTATTATGTTTTCATGGGACATAACTATATCTTCAATTTCCTCAACAAATTCGCGTTCCGGAGGTACACCCAAAAGCACGTTTATAGTGTCTTTTATACTTGAAATACCGGTTGAAAGAATGAATACCGTTACGGCAAGACCGGCAAAACCGTCTATCGGGATATCGGTAAAGCCTGCTATAACTGCGGACAAAAGTACCGCCACCGTTGATACCGCATCGGAAATGCTATCCATTGCCGTCGCATTCATAGAGGCCGAATTTATCTTTTTTCCGACGCTTCTGTTATAGCAGAACATATATAACTTTACCAATATCGAAACTGCAAGTATTACATAAACAAGAACGGAATATTCCGCTTTTGAAGGATTTATTATCTTTTCAACGGAGCTTTTCCCAAGCTCCACACCCATAACGATTATAAGGACAGAAATAAAAAGGCTTGCTATATGCTCATATCTTCCGTGTCCGAAAGGATGACCGGGATCGGGTTTCTTTGCGGCAAGCTTGAAACCTATAAGACTTATGGCGGAAGAGCCCGCGTCGGAAAGGTTATTGAAAGCATCGGCAGAAACTGCCACAGAGCCGCTTATTATTCCCGCAAATAACTTTCCGGCAAAGAGCATAACGTTAAGGAATATTCCGAAAGCCCCGCAAATGTATCCGTATGCGGAACGCAGTTGTTGTTCCGACATCGCATCTTTGTCTTTAACAAAAATTTTCGCTAAAAGCTCTATCATATTATTCCTCCTTTATCGGTTTATCTTCGAAAATCGTCCTCTATTCCCTGTTTTCTTTCGTAATATTCATCGCTTTCCATCATACCTGCCTCATAAAGGCTTTTGAGTTGGTCAAGTCTTCGGCGGCGTTCGGTTTCAATATCCGAAGTAATATGAATGGAATCCACTTCTCTGTCATATTTACGTATATTATTTTTAGGCAAAGGCTTTTTATTATTCTTTACGTATAATTCTCTCAACAAAACCGGAACAGCAACAAAAGCAAGCACAATAACAGTAAAAATGATTATAAGCGGCGCCATATACCAACCCACCTTTCTTTAAATAGATATCATACCATAAATTAAAAAGTTTTTCCACAATATTATTACTAAATTTTACTTGTAAAATGCAAGAC
This sequence comes from Oscillospiraceae bacterium, assembly GCA_045615915.1. Lineage (GTDB taxonomy): Bacteria > Bacillota > Clostridia > Oscillospirales > Ruminococcaceae > UMGS1668. Next base: position 200 of record JAZLFU010000130.1, on the reverse strand, counting down.
GTTATGATATACTATATCTATTGTCTGTGGGGGCGTAGCTCACCTGGGAGAGCGCGACATTCGCATTGTCGAGGTAACCGGTTCAAGTCCGGCCGTCTCCACCAACCGAAAAGTGGCTTAAACATGCGGTTTGAGCCACTTTTTTATTTTACCCGAAAGACTCATTTTTTGCCATGCATAACAAAATGCATAACATTTTT
>JAZLFU010000129.1:0-1906 GCA_045615915.1 Oscillospiraceae bacterium | reverse complement strand
TGCAATTCCACCGAGCTTCTGTATCGCGAAAAACCCGAACACCCAGTTTATTGAGTTTACTCCGCATATACCGACATGAGTACCTTTTTTGACTCCCGTAGCGGAAAGGTCAGCGGCTATTATTTGCGATGCTTTTTCTATATCCGCCCAGCTGTACTCTCTTCCGGCATAAACAAACGCGGTTTTATCCGGCTCTTTTTTTGCTCTTTCTTTGAGCATGGTTTTGAAGTTTCTGTTTTCCGGCGGTATCTCGTCCTCGCCTATGACGTTGTAGTTAAGAAAAACGGAGAATCCCGTTACTTCGAAAACTTCCGCTATTTCTTCGCGCACATTTATGATTTTCATGGTGTCTTCCGTAAGCTTTTTCCTTGCTATGAGCAAAACGCGAAGTCCCGCCGAGGTTATGTATTTTACGTCTTTAAAATCAATAACAAGGTCAAGAGCGCTGTAATCAAACGATAAAAGTGCCTCTCCAAGCTGTGGAGCGGTCTCGGTATCAATAGTCCCGACCGGCGCAACTATAACTTTGTTTCCGTCTTTTGTAATATTTATTTCCATTTAATTATCCCCTATTCGTCTTTTGGTTTATATTTCAATTCTTGTTCTTTTGACTATTCTGTTTTCGGTTTCGGCGGTCTTTGCTCCGTATTCTTTCAGGATTTCCATGAACTTCGGAACGACTGTTTTATCCGTATAGTTTTCGATTATGTTCATAACAAACTCGCCGTTAAAATCATAGGCGCAGATATTGCTGTATCCCATATCGCACCACGAATGAGCACGGAGATCTTTTATGTGAGCACCGGCTTCCGGAATAAACGCGACCTTTCCGAGATAAGTAAGTGTAAAATCGCAGAGCGTGTTTTTCGCGATTTTTGCCGCCGGTTTCATTATTATATCGGAAAGAACCCGGCTTTTTATATTGACGAGCATTCCGAGCAGTTTTACAAGCTTCGTTGACTCCTTGACTATGTTTTCTTTCTGCACCGCTATATCAAGTATCGAGCGGTATATCGTGGAAACAAGCTCCATAGGCATTTCGTCAAACTTGTCAAAATATGTTATCTCTTTTGTTATTATGCAGTTTTGCATTGTAAAATGCTTCATAATGTTTCTTACGTCTATTACAATGCTCGCCTTTACGGGTTTCTTAACTGGCATACACTCCCGGAGCGCTTTGCTGAAAAGCGGAGGTATCACCGTTGCCGGAGAAGCGTCGCTTCTTTTCGCCAATGACATGATGTTTTTCATATCCGTCCGAAGTATATGCAGGTTTGCTTTTTCTTGATCTTTATTGATTTTTAACGCGGATCTTCCGAAACCCGGAAGCTGCTTTTTTTGAGGTATACCCTTTTCTTCGGGATCATAGAAACTGTCTATTCCCGGCTTTATGCAAAGCGGCAAATCAACATGACCGCCGAAATAACGGTTTATTATATCGGAAAAGAACGCCGCCCCGCCCTTGCCGTCAGAAATCCCGTGGCACCATTCAAAAGTTACGGTGTTCTCCCAATAGGACAGACGCCAGGGATAATAGTTAGTACTCTTTCCATAATATTTCGGAAGCTTTTCTTCGCTTACGTTGTATATCACATACTCTGCGGAATTTTCAACAAGCTTGTATCCTCTTTCAAAAACGAACTTCGTTTTGAATATCGGGAAAGCCGAAAGAGCGTCGCAAAGAGCCTGTTTCAGTTTTCTTCCGTCAACAGTTTCGTCAACTTCAACCGTAATTCGCGGAACGTCTTCGATTGCTGTGCCTTTTGTAACAATAGGATATTTATCGAGCACGCCAAGTTTATACTCCATAATATTCCTCCATAAAAATGTATTTATTTTATTTTACCATAAAAACAGAGCCAATTTCAATAGAAAGCCGCAATTTGTTATAAAAAGAAAGCTTCCC
>JAZLFU010000128.1:0-2927 GCA_045615915.1 Oscillospiraceae bacterium | reverse complement strand
ATAAATTCAGTGAAGGCAACGAAATCGTTTACGGAGTAAGAAACAAACGCGCAACCGATAGTTTTATAAAACGTTTTACCGCTGAAGGCTATTACAAAGTAATGAAATTTTTCGGCGCCGATATTATGTTCAACCATGCTGATTTTCGCCTTATGAGCAAACGCGCCATTGAATTTCTCGGTGAATTCGAGGAAGTAAACCTCTTTTTGCGCGGAATGGTTCCGCTTGTCGGATTAAAGAGCGACAAAGTTTATTATGAGCGCCTTGAACGCACTGCCGGAGAAAGCAAATACACCTTAAAAAAGATGCTTGAACTCGGCTGGAACGGAATAACCTCATTCAGCACCCATCCTATTGAAATGATTCTCGGCGCCGGAATAGGAATTTCGATGCTCTCTGCATTTGCCATACTTGTAATGCTTATTGTTCTCCTGTGCAATATCCAAATCGCCGCGGCATGGTGGCTCGCGGCAGTAATAGTCCTCTGCTGTGGAATAAACCTTTGCGCTATCGGAGTGGTCGGAGAATACGTCGCGAAAGCCTATCTCGAAACAAAGCACCGCCCGAAATATTTTATTGAGAAAAAAGAAATATGATATAAAAAGAGCCGCTCGATGAGCGGCTTTTTTATTCAGAATATTTTGATATCCGCGCCGGAAACATACAGGAAAAGAGCTATTACGTCGCGGTTATTTACTTTTCCATCGCCATTGACGTCAAGAACGGCATTTACTACATTGATATCTTCTTTTGAAACGTATTTGAACAAATCCAATACATCTTTGTTATTTACAGAACCGTCATCATTTATATCTCCGGGGGTATATGAAATAACACTAACTTTTCCGTATACAGTAGAAAAAGCAATATCAACCATATCCACTCCAAATATATTTTCATTATCATAAGATACTGAAACAATGGTGCTTCTGTTCACCTGCACCGAATCTTTTACTTTAAACTGAATCGTTGCAAACATTCCGTCCCCTGTATAGTTCACATTACCGGTATTTATCCAGTTAAGTGATACATTCCCGTTTTTATCAAGATCTGCAAATGATAATGTCCCATAATCTGTTTGATTCAAATCAGGATTTATTTCTGCGCCGACAAATTCAAGAATGTCTTCATTAAAATTCAGTTCCAATCCCATTGAAGTAATTCCCGGATTATTCTTTAACATTACATCAACATTTACAATTTCGCCCGGTCTTCCAGTTGCATCCGAAACAACTATTTTAGGATCGGAATCTTTGGTTTCTTTTAACTCAGCAAAATAAGGATCAACCATATCGTAAAAATACTCGCCGCAAATCAGATTTTTATCTTTATCGTACCATTCAACAACACAGCGATATTCTTCATCTTCCGCCATATTCTGATAAATGTATTTCTTACCGTTGATTTCTTCCGTACATACTTGGGAAACGATAACATTGACTTCCCAATCCCACATATCCGAAACGAGTTCATAATCATATTTTTCAATATACTCTTTTTGCTTATCGGCATCTTCTTTCCAGTAAGTTCTTCCCATGCTGCCACCGCTGTGATTGTAACGGAAATAAACCGCTCCTTCCGGAGGAGTTACAACCGCCAAACATTCGCCAAGAGACAAAAGATCGGGATCTTCGCTGAATCTTGTCCTGACACAACCGGTTTCTTCAGAATAATCCGTCAGAATTCCGTATACTTTCAAATCTTCCGCTGTCAAATAAACATCTTCATCCCAACTGTAATAAGCAACACGTTCAGCAGGAACAGGATTCCAATAAATATCAAGCGGATTGAATTCCTTTCCGAAATCGTTATGTACGGTCAAGGTTTCATGAATAATACGGCCATCATCTTTGCTTCTCCAGGCAATGGTATAGGTCATATCCGCAATCCAGATAGTTTCGTCTTCACCAAACGGAAAATCCAGTTCAACAGAAACTGTGTCTTCTTCGACTTCCGGCCATTTGTAATCATCGCGTATTACTTCATCCAGAACATAGCCCTCCGGAGCGGAAACAACGATATAATTAGGCGTCCAATCCTCATCCTGAATATTCAAATCGGAAACGATTTCTTCCACCGTTGTTTTACCTCCGCTATAGGAGAAAACAAGAGTTCCGTCCCCATATTCTTCCGTAAGCGGCTGCATTTTTTCAGAAGCCGCATGAATTTCCATACGGCTCATAGGTACAAAACCGCCTTTGTACGGATCATCAAAAGTTACAGCTTTGGCATCATCAGCTATTACCACGCGAAATACAAGAACTTTATAATTTATTTCTTCGCCCTCTGCAACGGCAATAATCAAATAAAGATTTCCATAAAGATTTTGCGGAACAACCGAAACTTGGTCATCACAATGGAAAAAGCGGGCAATTTCAACACCGTTTCCGCTGCTGTCGGAATAATAAAATTTCTCCGAATCCGATATTTCATCTTTGATCCACTTTTCAAAATAAGCATTTCCGCAAAATTGATCGGCTAATACAGTTTCCGGGAAAGACCAATATATATGCGCATTAATATTTTGGAGCCCCGGACGATAGGCTTTTTTCCACTGTTCTGCAGAAACATCATGAACGGTTATGGTCAGAATATCATCTATGAATTCAGCGGTAATCTTATCCCCGAAATCATCGTTCTCGCCAAAGACGACCTCCAATGACAAATCATCATTTTCGAAATCGGTGATGATTTCCGTGTTTTCGTCCCAATAGTTATAAAAACCGAGTTCACGAAGCCAATTTTTCGCTTCTGAAACTAAACTGTAAGTCTTTGTACGATATCCACGCCAATCCGGTTTAGTCCAACCGGATTTGTTTTTCAAATAATAGAGCGTTGTATATTCCGGCTCAAATGAAGGATCTACATTTGATGTATCATAGCAATTCGGTGCATCGCCAAGTCGGATCGTAGCCATGTCGTTCTGT
>JAZLFU010000127.1:0-3204 GCA_045615915.1 Oscillospiraceae bacterium | reverse complement strand
ATATATCTTCAATAGCATTTCCGTCTTTTTCTTCATCATTATTTTCAATATCTATATCTGCTTTTTTCTCAAATATAAGAACAGCTATAAGCTTCTCATTATAAAAAATCGGCTCAACCGTCTGTATTACATCCCTATCCTCCGGCATATGAACCGCGCTCATTCTCCTCGTTGGTTTTCCGAACCTAAAAGTTCTGTCAACCGCTGGTTCATCAGACCAATTGATAAGCATTCCGAGTATCGGTATGGAATAATTAGACGGAACTGTTTGAGGTTTTGCTTCTGCAACAACAATGGCGGTTTTTCCGGTGAAAGATTGACAATCAATAAAAACATCCGCTTGTTCTGCATTTGCAAGAGGCTGCAGCATAGAGTTATATTCCTCTATACAGCTAATTTCGTCATCGGTAAGATTAGTATATTTTTGGCACAAAGTCCTTGTAATGCTATTCACCTTTACGGCTCTCCCATTCCCTTATAATAAACTCAGAAACATTTTCTATTGAAATATTTTCTCTATGGCTTATCTCTTTTAAATAGTTATATGCGTCATTTTCATTCAATTTTTTATCTTCCATTACAATAAGTTTAGCCTTATTTGTTATATCTTTACTTTTTAACTTTCTTTTTAAATTGTTGCAATCTTTTTGAAGCAGATACCGTTCCTTGCTTTGCGAAATACACATATCAAGAACCGATAACAGCCGTTCTCTTTCAAACGGTTTTGTAATATATCCTTCTGCCCCACTTTTAATAGCCGAGTTTACATAATTTTCAGTTTCAAATGAAGTCAATATAACCGTGCAAAATACATTATTTTCTTCTATAATAATTTTTGAAGCCGAAATACCATCCATAATAGGCATTTCTATATCAATTACTGCCATATCCGGTTTCAGTTTTCTTGAAAGCTCAATCGCCTCAATTCCATTTGAAGCTTCTCCCACAATTTCATAATGGCTGTTTTCAACAAAATCACAAAATTGTTTTCTTATTGTATAATCGTCATCCGCAATTATTATACTTACTTTCTTCTGTATTTTTTCAGGCAAAGGATATACACCTTCTTATACAAATATTAAGACTTTGAAAGCAACATTTTTGCTAAATCCTGTTTTTTGATATTTGCCTGTTTTGCCTTTGTTTCAAGTATTTCATCCGCTTCCGCAAAAGATATATTAAGCGAAGACGCAATCATTCCGTTTGCTTCTTCTATTATTCTTTTACTTTCAAGTTCAGATAACAGCTTATCTTTTTCCTTTTTTAAATATTTTATATCTTCCGTTCTTGCTATTTTTGCTTGAAGCCATGGAATTAAAAATTTCTCTGTCAAAGGCTCTATAAGATATCCGTCCGCTCCTAACTCCAGCGCTCTTTTTTCCTTTTCTTCGTCATAACTTTTTGCAATTATGAAAATATAACCACTAAATCCCCTATTCCTAAGACAAGAAGTTACATAAAAACCATCAATAACGGGAAGATCATTTTGCATAAAAACGATGCTGTTTTCACTATTAAGGCAGGTTGGAACAACATCTATTCCATCATTTACTACCGAAATTACATTATAACCGTTATTTTCTAAAATATTTTTTATTTCAATACAGACGTTTTCATCATTTTCAGCAATAATAACATTCTTTTCCATTTTATAAAAAACGGCACCTCAAACATACATTGTTTAAGGTGCTTCCTCACATCAAAATACATTATAAGAAGTCTGCTACCACACATAACTTCATCTATATGATATAATAAGCAGCAAGAATTGTCAATACAAATAAATCAAAAAACTTATTTTTTTCTATATAATTCATTATAATATCCAACAACATACATATTTTTTTGTAAATTATTGCATAAAAAGAGCCGTTTCATTTAGAAACAGCTCTTTAATATCAATCAACTGTTTTTTTGAAACGAGCTTTCATTCTCATATTGTTATCGAGTATCTTTTTACGGATTCTAATACTCTTGGGAGTTACCTCAAGAAGCTCGTCATCTTTAATAAACTCAATAGCAGCTTCAAGGCTCATTTTCTTAGGAGGAATAAGTCTTAAAGCGTCATCAGAACCGGAAGCACGTGTGTTTGTAAGATGTTTCATCTTACATACGTTAACCGCAATATCATCTGATTTAGGAGACGCTCCGACAACCATTCCTTCATAAACAGGGACACCCGCTCCGATAAAGAGGACACCGCGCTCCTGGGCATTAAACAAACCGTAGGTGATGGATTCGCCGGTTTCAAATGAAATAAGGCTTCCTGTGCTTCTGCGCTGAATATCGCCCTTATAAGGCTCATAGCTATCAAATACGGAACTCATTATGCCCTCGCCTCTTGTATCGGTCATAAAGTCGTTTCTGTATCCGAAAAGTCCTCTTGCGGGAATCTTGAACTCAAGACGCATACGGCTTCCGAAAGGAGCCATCTTCTGAAGCTCACCTTTTCTGTTACCCATTGCAGACATAATGTTTCCGACACAGTCCTCCGGCACATCTATTGCAAGAAGCTCAATAGGCTCATAAAGCTTTCCGTTTATTGTTTTGAAAAGAACACGCGGAGTAGATACTGCGAATTCATATCCCTCGCGGCGCATGGTTTCAATCAAAATAGAAAGATGCATTTCGCCTCTGCCGCGAACGGCGAACTTATCGGTTGTTTCGGTATCGGAAACCTGAAGTGAAACGTCTTTCAAAAGCTCTCTGTAAAGTCTGTCGCGAAGCTGACGGCTTGTTACAAATTTGCCTTCTTTTCCGGCAAAAGGACTATCGTTTACACAGAAAGTCATTTCAACGGTAGGATCGCTTATTTTTACAAAAGGAAGCGCTTCTACTTTTTCCGGTGCGCAAATCGTATTACCTATGCTTATGTCGGTAATACCGCTCATACATACGATATCACCTACTGTTGCCTGCTCACAGGGAACTTTTCCAAGTCCTTCAAACTGATAAAGAGTTGCTATTTTAGATTTATAGTTTACGCTACTGTCATGAAAATCGGTAATCGCAACATCCATATTCTGTTTAATAGCACCGCGTTCAATTCTTCCTACGCCTATTCTTCCTACATATTCGTTATAGTCAATAGAAGAAACCAGTACCTGAAGCGGGCCTTCCGCATCTCCTTCGGGAGCAGGAATATGGTCAAGTATTGTATCGAAAAGCGGTTTGAGGTCTTTTCCTGCGGAATAAGGATCAAAT
>JAZLFU010000126.1:0-9696 GCA_045615915.1 Oscillospiraceae bacterium | reverse complement strand
GACCTTTTGTAAGCTTTTCACCTATTGCAATTTTTTGAGTCGCCTTTGAAGAAGTAAGCGCTTGTTTATCGGTATTTATAGAAACGAATTCAACACCTTCGATATTCCCCTCAACCATATGGTTTACGGCATTACCGCCGCCGCCGCCAACACCGACAACTTTTATTGTAACGACACGACCGGTATCGCTATCCATATCAAAATTCATTTGCATCTTTTAACTTCCCTCCGATCCCTTGATAAAAAGAGGATAAAATAATACTAATATAAGATTATCAGATTTTTTCAATTATTGCAAGAGATTATTATATATTTTTATTAAAATATTTCTACTTTTTATGAGAAAATTTTTGCGTTACTTCTTTTTTATTTCATATTGACCGAAGGACATTAAAAATTCGACATTTCAGCACAAAACAGCATCCACCAAATGGCAATACTGGTATTCACCTTCCATATATGTTTGGAATTCACCGACTACAGTTATATCAGTACCAAGCTCCTCCGGGTAAGTATAATCATCGGTCAGGATAAATTCAAGTCCCTGTTGGCAGCAAGCGGTTGCATCGGCAATTACACAGGCGTAATAAACTATATCCGGAATTGCGTTTCCGTTTTCGTCCGTTGCCTGATATATGGTGAACTGACCGTTCATTTTTACAATTTTCCCAATATAATCCGATGGAGTGCTCATCATATTATAGACTTCAGAGTACACCATTGTACTGCTGAGCTCTGTTAAATCAATATCTATTTTGTCCTGTGGTTCGGACATTTCCGAATCAGCTGGATCATTTTTTTCATTTGAACCACAACCCGCAAAGGTAAAAATCATCAGAGCCGTAATAAAAAGGCACACTATTTTTTTCATTTTACATTACCTCTCGAAAAATTCCCTATTATCGAAAACACGACAAAAACCGCTATGTCAACGGCAACAACTGTTGAACCTACCGGAGTTCCTGCCAAAATTGAAATCAAAATTCCAAACGATGAACAGCATACGGAAAGCAACGCCGAGCATATAGTAACAGATTTGAAACTCTTAAATACTCTCATTGCCGAAAGCGCCGGGAATATCACCAAAGCGGAAATCAAAAGCGAACCTACAAGATTCATGGCAAGAACTATTATCACCGCAATAATAACAGCTATTATGAAATTATAAAGTTTCGTATTTGTACCCGTTGCTCTTGAAAAAGCCTCGTCAAAGGTTACGCAGAAAATTTTATTATAGAAGAATATGAACGTAAACACTACAACAAGAGAAAGCGCTATGCAGAGCCAGACCTCCGTTTGAGTAAGAGTAAGTATCGATGTGGAGCCAAAAAGTGTTGAGCATACATCGCCGGAAAGATTCGATGAAGTCGAAAAGACATTCATCAAAAGGTATCCTATGGCAAGAGCTCCTACGGATACAACTGCGACAGCGGCATCGCCCTTTATCTTGGCATTCTGTCCGGTTTTAAGCAGTAAAACTGCGCTTATTATGGTAACAGGAAGAACTATGAGCATATCGTTTGATATTCCTATTACTGAAGCCACGGATATAGCTCCGAAAGCCACATGGGAAAGTCCGTCTCCAATAAATGAAAATCGTTTGAGCACCAAAGTTACTCCGATAAGCGATGAGCAAAGAGATATGAGCACTCCAACTATAAGAGCGTAGCGAACAAAGGGATACTCAAAATAAATCAAAAGCTTTTCAAAAAGTTCCATTATTTATCTCCGCCTTTCTGAAAAGCATTTCCGTTTTCGGAGGCTATATATTCATTCGCCGTTCCGAAAAACAGATCCGTTCCTATATGTAAAACATGGCTGGCATACCTTATCGCCGCTTCCATATCATGAGAGATCATTATAACGGTTATCCCGTCATTATTCAGTTTTTCTATGATCCTATACATTTCCGCGGTAACGCTTGGATCAAGACCGGAAACCGGTTCATCCAAAAGAAGCAGCTTTTTTGTGGCGCAGAGTGCTCTTGCCAAAAGAACTCTCTGTTGCTGACCGCCGGAAAGCTCTCTGTAACAGCGTTTTGAAAGGTAAGTGATACCCATTTTCTCAATATTTTCCTCGGCGAGCTGTTTTTCATCTCTGTTATAAAAAGGGCGTATTCCGCATCTTCCCTGACAACCGGAAAGAACTATTTCCTCAACTGTTGCCGGGAAATCTTTCTGAACTACTGTCTGTTGAGGCAGATAGCCTACCTCATTTTGGCACAGACCTTCATCGAAATACACCTTACCGGAAATAGGCTGCTGTAAACCGAGTATTGTTTTCATAAGGGTGGATTTTCCGGAGCCGTTTTCTCCGACTATACAAAGATAATCTCCCGAATTGACTTCAAAATTGAGATCATGCATTATTTCTTTTCCGTCATAACCGAGAGAAAGATTTTTACAAGTAAGTAAAGCCATCCTTATTTCTCCTTATTCAGCGCTTTTTCTAATATTTCAAGATTATATTCCATAATTGAAAGATAATTTGCGCCGTTTTGAACATCATTAAGCGTTGTTGACTGCATGGAATTTATACTCAAAATTTCAGCGTTCTTATTTTCCGTTGTCGCAACTATGGTTTCGGCTATTTTTTTACTGCTTCCTTCAAGAATTAGCACTGCCGGAAGTCCCAGCTCGTCCATTTTATTTGCAAGGAACACCACTGTTTCAAAGCTTGCTTCACTTTCGGCGGAGCAGCCGACAAAGGCAGCGTAATAATCGAGTCCGTAATCATCCACAAGATAGCGGAACGGAAAACGGTCTCCGAACAGAACTGTCTTGATATCCGCTGCGTCCACTACTGACTGATAGCTTGCATCAAGAATGTTCAATTCTTCAATATAGGCCGAAGCATTTGCGATATAACTCTCGGCATTTTCGGCATCCAGCGAGACAATGGCATCACGAATAGCTCCCACAAGAATAACGGCATTTTTCAGAGAAAGCCAGACATGTTCATCATATTCGACTTCTCCTTCGTGGTCTTGCTCATCTTCGCTATGTTCGTGCTCGTGTCCTTCAGTTTCCATACCTTCCTTAAGTTCTTCCTCCTTGACGACATCTCCAAGCACATCAAGCAAATTTATCACTATCATATCCTTGTTGGTTGCTTCTTTCAGCGCATCTTCCACCCATTCATCGGATTCTCCTCCGACATATATAAAGAAATCACATTTTGAAATTTTTATTATATCATCCACAGTTGGCTGATAACTATGAAGGTCTACTCCGCTATCCAAAAGCAGAGTAACTTCAACGTCATCTGACTTTTCTCCGAGAACATTCATAACCCAGTCATATTCCGGAAAAATCGTTGTTACTACGGAAAGTTTCTTTTCTTTTTCAGTGCTGTTTCCACAACCACAAAGCACTTCCAAAAGAATAACTGCAACAAGCAATAACGAAATATATTTTTTCATAAAACAAACCCCCAAATTAAGAAAAATACTAAAAATAGATATAAAAATACAGAGAAGCCGGCAAAAAGAGCCAATACACACATATACAAATAAGGGTAACTTCTCCGTTTAATATTTTTCTTAATTTGAGAGTTTTACTTTAAGAGATACAAGTGAACCAAAGACAGAGATATCTCTTTTGCATTCAAAAATTACTGACGAAAAACGCTTCGTCAAAATAGAAAACACCAATGCCGGCGCTATAAACACTATGGTCTTCAATGTGTTTTCACATATGGCTATTTTATAACAAATAGGACAGTCTTCGCCTAAACATTCATGGTTTGACTCAATAATAATAAAACCGAAAGAAGAAAGCAAGGCAAAGAAAAGCACCAACAACATAACCGCTGCTGCGAAACGTTTTTTCATTATCATTGCATATCCCTCCTTTCGCAATTAAAAATATCTTTTATTCCTCGTCTTCATCGGCGAAATTCGTTCCGGTATATTTTCCTACAAAATCCCAGGGCGACATGGTAAGTTCTTTCGTCATCACTTCTCCGACTGTTGAAGCATCAAGAAGGAAAAATCCGCTTTCAGGAAGTTTATTATTTATTATCTCGTTTACGAATTGGAGTTTATACTCAAGTTCGAGTTCGTTGCCAAGCTCAACTCTTGCCCTGTCGTTATAAATCATAGTTATCTCCAAAGTATCCGTAAGATCAATAAGATTATACTTTTTCATACCGAATTTCTGCATAATCTCCATAATGTTTTGGAGAAGCTTTATTCTTTTTGCGTCTTCCTCCGTATTCGTAACCGTACTGAAACCGCGAACGGTTATTTTTCCGTAAGGGACTTCATCCAGACTTCGTTCAAGCACTTTTCCTCCGGTACTTATGAGGGTATAGCCATCGGCTTCCTCGACCGCCGCAAAAGGAACTGCTTCGGTAATGATTATTTTTACCCCGTTCGGAAAACTCCGCTTAACTTCCGCCGCCTCTACATAGTTATAAACCGAATAAAGTTTATTTTCGGCAAATTCCGTATCTATTCTGAAAAGATTATCGCCTTTACCGATACCGCTTGTTTTTATTATTTCCTGCTCATCGTATATCGTATTACCCGTAACCGTTATTTTTTCAATGTTGAAAAACAGACTTAAACAGAGATAAATCGCTCCTGCAACAATAAAAAGGGACAAAATTATATAAAACGGCGTCATAACTCTGCGTTTTCTGGCTTTACGCTGTTTTTTTCGTTCCTGCTGTTCAGGAGTTGTATTTGGTTTTGATTTCTTCTTTAAATTCAAAACTTTAAACTTCATTTTTCTCTCCGAATCGGGAAAAATTATTTATCAACAAGAGATAAAATTTCTTTTCTTATCCTCTCATTGGCATCTTTTATTGCCATTTTTTCGGCATTTTGAGAATACTCTTTCAGTTTTTCTTCGTTCTTTGCAAACTCTGCAACGGTTTTACAAAGAAGCTCGCCAGTAAGGTCTTTTTCCTCTATCACTACTCCGGCTTTGTGATTTTGGAGCACCATTGCGTTATGATACTGATGATTTTGCGCAACATTTGGCGAAGGAATGAGCACCGAAGCTCTCCCGGCCGCTTTAAGTTCGGCAAGCGTTATCGCTCCGCAACGGCAAATCACTATATCCGCCGCTGCAAGACAGCGAGGCATATCGTCAATATATTCCCTAATCACCAGTCTATCGTGCTCATGAGCGTCTATTCCCTTTTCTTTGAGCATATCAAAATAATATGACGGCCCGTAATAAGAACCCGAACCATGAATATGAAAGAAATTTTCCTCCTTCAAATGCCATGCCATAAGGTCAGAAACCGCTTCATTAAGCCTTTGAGCACCAAGGCTTCCTCCAAAAGAAAGTATACAGAACCTATCACCTATTCCGTAATATTTCCTTGCTTCTTTTCTATCCGCGGTAAAAATTTCCTGCCTTACCGGATTTCCGGTAATTACGTATTCTTTTCCCTCCGGAAGATATTTTTTGCTTTCTTCAACGTCAAGAAGTATTTTATCAACGTATCTTGCAAGCAGTTTTGTCGTTACTCCCGGAAAAGCGTTGCTTTCCATTGCTATGGTTTTATATCCCATAAGAGCCGCTTTTCTCACAACCGGCCCGCTTACGTATCCGCCGGTACCGATAACTATATCAGGTTTAAATTCATCTATTATCTCTTTTGCCCTTGACGAACTTCCGGCGAGATACCAAAAAGCTTTTATATTATTTTTTATATTTCTCCAGTTTATTCTGCGCTGAATCCCAAGCACTTTTATCGGCGCAAAATCATAACCCGCTTTTGCCACTATTTTAGACTCCATACCGTTTGGATTTCCGGCAAAAAGCACCTTTGTATCAGGCTCGTTTTCGCACATATAATTTGCAACGGCTATCGCCGGATTTATATGACCGGCAGTACCTCCGCAGGCAAAAAGGATCTTCATTTTTCAGCCTCCGTCTCTTAACCTTTATCAAGTACAGATTTTTTTGAAACAGCAAGTACGACTCCCATTTCACCGAGAGTCATCAAAAGTGCCGTGCCTCCGTATGAAAAAAGCGGAAGCGATATTCCCGTATTCGGTATCGTATTCGTAACAACCGCTATATTCAGAAGCACCTGCATTCCAACGTGGGTTACACAGCCTGCCGCCAAAAGAGAGCCGAATTTATCCGGACAGCGCATTGCAATTACGTATCCGCGCCAAATAAGAAGCGCAAAGAGTATTACTACTATTGCCGCGCCTATAAATCCGAGTTCTTCACATACAACCGCAAAGATGAAGTCGTTTTGCGGCTCGGGTATATAAAGGTATTTTTGACGTGAATTTCCGAGCCCTGCTCCCCAAAGTCCTCCGGAGCCTATGGCTATAAGCGACTGTATCGTCTGATAACCTTCTCCTCTTGCGTCAAGGTACGGATCCAGCCAAGTTGTAACACGGTTCGAAGCATAGACCATAAACGAAGGTACTATAAGTACGACAGCAACACATATCGCCGCCAAAATAACCATAGCGATAAAGTATCTTATATCAGTTCCTCCGAACCACATCATTGCAACTCCTATCGCGCATATGATAATAGTACCGGAAAGATGTCTTTCCATAATTACAAGAGCAGCAACTACGGCAAGACAAAACAAAAAAGGCAGTACCCCGTATTCCAGAGTTTTCATTTTATCCGAATTTGCAGCGGCAAAATGCGCAAATAGCACTATCAGCGCAAATTTTGCTATTTCGGAAGGCTGGAAACTGAAAAGATTTCCTACGTATATCCACCTTGCGAATCCGCTGCTATCCCTCATAAACAAAACCAAAACAAGCAGGGCAATACTTCCGGCAAAAAGCAAAAGCGAATATCTTTGAAGAATTTTATGATTTATTTGGGAAATTACAAGAAGCGCCGCAACTCCCATAACCGCAAAAACAAGCTGACGTTTTATAAAATAGAAGCTGTCGCCTCTGTTATAAAAAGCATAGGCGTAGCTCGCCGAAAAAAGCATTACAAGTCCAAAAACAAGAATTATAAGCAAGATAACAAGGAAGGTAATATCTATTTTACCGCGTTTTTTCCGCGGCTCAAATATCGGCTCTCTTGCCGCACTTTTTGGGATAAAACTACTAAAATCAATAGTAATAGCCTTCATTGTTTCTCCTTTCTCCGTTTATAAAATTATAATATCACATAGCTTTAACAGCAAGAATTGAAAGTACTGCACCGGCTATACCTACAATGGAAAATGCTATAACAATTTTCCATTCACTCCATCCGCACATTTCGAAATGATGATGTATCGGCGCCATTTTGAATACTCTCTTATGCGTAAGCTTATAACATCCTATTTGAATTATATCGGAAAGTGTCTCCAAAACATAAACGATACCCGCAAAAGCAAGTATTACCGGATAGTTTATTCCAAATGCAAGGGCGCAAACCATTCCGCCAAGAAAAAGAGAACCGGTATCTCCCATAAACACCTTTGCCGGATGGCAGTTCCAAAGGAAGAATCCAATACAGCCGCCTGCAAGAGCCGCCGCAAGAAAACTCGTTCCGAAGTGGGAAAGCATACCTGCCATCACGATAAATCCGCTCGCGCACACAAAAGTAACGCTTGCACAAAGTCCGTCAATTCCGTCTGTGAGATTTACTGCATTCGAAGCTCCGACAATAATAAATATTGCAAGAGGATAATAAAGCAATCCCAAATCTATTTGACCGATAAAAGGTATTACCATAACGGTTGAAAGTGTTCTGGAAATTTTAAGACCTATAAGGAACATAACGGCAAGAAGCACTTGCCCCAAGAATTTTTCTTTCGGCGTAAGTCCTTCGTTTTTATGATGAACTACTTTTGTATAATCATCAATAAATCCCAAAAGTCCGTATCCCAAAGCCATAATTATTCCGCTTCCGAAACGTACTTTTTCGGCATTCGGTTCATCTTTCAAAAAGATAAACGCAGCGCAGCAAGCTCCAAGTATTCCCAATATGAACATTATTCCGCCCATAGTTGGAGTTCCTTCTTTGCTTTTATGCCAGCTCGGCCCTATCTCAAGTATTTTTTGACCGAAATTAAGCTTGCGAAGCATCGGCAAAATCCAAATTCCGGAAAGAGCCGTTATTCCGAAAGCTATAAAAGCACATATTGCTGTCTGCATATCAAAAATCCTCCGATTTTACTTTTAATCCTCATAAAACTTTTCCGCAATATCTTCAAAACGCATTCCGCGGCTCGCTTTTATCCAAACCATATCGCCGGGATTTGCAATTTTTATAAGATAATCGGCAAGTTCATCTTTTGTTTCAAAATGGAAGCTTTCTGAAAGTCCCGCTTCCTTCGCGCCTTTAATGATAAATTTTGCAAGTTCTCCATAGCAGAGCAAAACATCTGCGGAACAGGCGGCATTTTTTCCCGTTTCGATATGCGAACTTTCCGCCACCGCTCCAAGTTCAAGCATATCTCCCAAAACGGCGATTTTTTTTGCTCCGGCATCGAGTTTCTGTTCACCGAGAGTTTTCATTGCCGCTTTCATCGAATCCGGGTTTGCGTTGTAACAATCCTCAACCACTTTTACACCGCGGTAAACGGTTATTTTCTGGCGCATTCCGGTCGCTTTGAAATCAGCAAGAGCCTTTGCGCATTGTTCCGGAGCAATATCCGCAGCGACACCCGCTCCGAAACCGGCAAGAGCGTTGAGCACGTTGTGAACTCCTATGCAGGGTATTTGAGCATGATATTTTCCATTCTTTGTAACTATATCAAAATTCGTGGCTCCGTCGTGCTCAAAGATATTTTCTGCGGTTATATCCGCCGATTTATCTTCTACGGCATAGTATACCATATTATAATCGGAAAAACAAACGTCCCGAAGCAAATCGTTATCTTTATTGAGAATAAGCGTTCCGCCCTTTTTAAGTCCTTCGACTATTTCGAGTTTTGCTTTCTTTATGTTCTCTCTCGAACCGAGATTTTCTATATGACATGTTCCTATACAGGTAATGACGGCGATATCTGGCTTTGCGGGTACTGTAAGTTCCCGTATTTCTCCGGACCAAACCATACCGAATTCAAGTACCATCGCTTCATAAGTATCGTCGAGTTCGAGCAAAGTTTTTGGAACACCGACTTCGTTATTAAGATTATTCTCTGTTTTGAGCGTTTTATATTCACTTTTTATTACCGCAGCAATCATTTCTCTTGTTGTGGTCTTTCCGACACTTCCGGTAACGGCAACCACTTTCGGAGAGAATTTGCTTCTGTAAAGTCCGGCAATATCAAGAAACGCCTGTCTTGTTGTATTCACAAAAAGGAGATTATCCGTTCCATAATCTCCCGCCTTTTGCACTACTGCAAAAGCGGCGCCTTTTTCCATTGCCGAAGCCACAAAATTATGTCCGTCAAAATTAAGGCCGCAAAGAGCGACAAAAAGGCTTCCGGCTTTTACGTCGCGTGAATCCGTACATATATCCGTTATCTCTATATCCGGTATCTCAACATTGGATTTTGCACCGATTGCTTCGGCTATTTCATGGAGTTTAAGCGGAAACATTCGTTTTTCTCTCCTTTTCTTCACATTTTTGAAAGCAGGTCGGCAACAATTACTTTTTCATCGAAATAAACCGTTCCGAAATCAAGCACCTGATAATCCTCATGCCCTTTTCCGGCAAGGAGAAGAACGTCTCCCGGCATACTGTGTTCAAGCGCCCATTTTATCGCTTTATATCTGTCCGGCTCATAATAATATGGAACCTTGCATGATTTAAG
>JAZLFU010000125.1:0-4182 GCA_045615915.1 Oscillospiraceae bacterium | reverse complement strand
CTGATACTGTTAAAGCACTTCTTAAGCTCGAAGGCATTCTTAAATAATGCCGGAGGAAATAATTATGGAAGAACTGCTTGCTGTTATTGCTCGCGGCCTTGTAGAAGATAAGGAAGCTGTTTCCGTAACCGTAGATGAGCCGGATGAAGAGGGTACTATCGTATATCATCTTCACGTTGCTTCTTCGGATATGGGAAGAATAATAGGTCGCCAGGGTAAAATTGCCCGTGCGATCCGTACCCTTATGCGTACAGCCGCTAACCGTGCCGGCAAGAAAGTTGCCGTTACGATTGAATAATCAAAATGAAAGTTCCCTCGTCATTTATTTGGCGGGGGAATTTCACGAGGTAGGACTTTATGAAAAAAGAGTTTCTCGAAGTCGGAGAGATAGTTACCACTCACGGAATTCGGGGAGATATGCGCCTTTATCCTTGGTGCGATCCCGGAGACGTTGAGCATTCGAAGAAAATGTATCTCGATGAAAACGGAAAAGAAGAGTATGATGTAAGTTATGCAAAGCCGCATAAAAACGTATATATCGTAAAATTTAAAGGTATAGATACTCCCGAAGACGCAAGGCGTTTCATAGGAAAAACCGTATATATGAACAGAAAAGATATCCCCATAAAAAATGGTGAATACTTTATTCAGGATATAATCGGTCTGAAAGTCATTGACAGCGAAACCGGCTTTTGTTACGGAGAGGTATATGACGTAGCTGCAACGGGAGCAAACGATATATACTGTGTTCGCGGTGAAGACAAAAAGGAAACATGGATACCTGCAATACCGCAGATAATAGATAAAGTCGATATAGAGAGCGGAATTTTGAGCATCATTCCGATGAAAGGATTATTTGACGATGAGGATTGATATAGCAACGCTTTTCCCGGAAATGTGTGAAAACGTTTTAAATACCAGCATAATCGGAAGAGCAAGAAAAGCGGGATTTATTGAAATACATTGCCATAATATCAGAGATTTTTCAGATAATAAACATATGCGGGTGGATTCTGCTCCTTATGGAGGCGGAAACGGTATGATAATACAGGCGGAACCTGTTTTCCGTTGCTATGAGCACGTTTGCGGAGAATCGTGCTCGAAGCCTTACGTCATTTATATGTCGCCGCAGGGAGAAGTGCTCACGCAAAAACTTGCGGTGAAATATGCGGAAGAATACGACCATCTTTTTATTATTTGCGGTCATTACGAAGGCATAGATGAAAGAATAATCGAAGAAATAGTGGATAAGGAAATATCCATCGGAGATTACGTACTTACCGGCGGAGAGCTTGCGGCGCTGGCTTTTACGGATTGCGTTGCAAGGCTTTGCGACGGAGTTCTTTCGGAGGATGTGTGTTTTGAGGAGGAGAGCCATTATAACGGGCTTCTTGAATATCCCCAATATACAAGGCCGCAGGAATGGCACGGAAGACAAGTTCCGGAGGTTCTTCTCACCGGAAATCATAAACTGATAGCCGATTGGCGCCATGAACAATCTTTGAAGCGTACATCCGAAAAAAGACCGGATATGCTTCAAAAATAATTGAGGGTAAAAAATTGATATTTGGAACTATTGTAAATTCTGCGGCAATCATTGCCGGAGGAACAGCAGGATTGTTGATTAAAAACGGAATAAAAAAGGAAGCAATGGATAATATCATAAAAGTTGAGGGAGTCGCTTTGACGGTAATAGCTCTCAACGGAGTTATTACCAATATGTTTTCTGTCGGAGCGGAGGGCAAACTTTCTGATAGCGGGAGTATGCTTTTGCTTTTGAGCCTTGTTATAGGAACTTTTATCGGAGAACTGCTGAAAATAGACGAAAAGATAAATAATTTCGGAATAAAAATCGAAGAAAAAGTCGGTACGGAGGGCTTTGCGAAAGGCTTTGTAACGGCATCGCTCATTTATTGTATAGGCTCTATGGGAATAATGGGTTCGCTTGCCGACGGAATGACGGGAGACAGCAGTATTCTGTTTGTAAAAAGTGTACTTGACTGTATAACAAGCATTGTTTTGGCTTCGACTTTGGGCATCGGAGTTCTGTTTTCGGCGATTCCGGTTTTTATTTATCAGGGGCTTATTTCCATTTCGGCATCGTTCCTTTCCGGCCTTTCAATAATGGAAGGAAGCCTTATAAGCGATTTTTCTATGGTCGGATATGCGATAATTTTATGTATAGCTTTTAACTTTATTGCAGATATAAAAATCCGTACGGCGAATACCATTCCGGCACTTTTGATACCGATACTGTATAATGTGCTGTTGTTGGTTGAAAATTTATAGTTGAATTTGACAAAGAAATCGCAAATCAGATTGTCTGTTATGGAATTTTTATAGAAAAAAATATTATTTGTTGAATTAAAATTGAGTAAATGATATAATATTTCCAGAAAACAACAGAGGGAGTGTAGAGTTAAAATTATGTTTTCCAGCAATGTTACCGTTCAAAATCAGGTAGGACTTCATGCCCGTCCCGCAACTTTTTTTATTCAAAAAGCTAATGAATTTAAATCTTCTATTTGGGTAGAAAAAGATGAAAGAAGAGTTAATGCAAAGAGCCTTCTCGGTGTTCTTTCTCTCGGAATTGTCGGCGGAACCGAAATCAATATAATTGCCGATGGTATTGATGAAGAAGCAGCAGTCGAAGCTCTTTTGAAGCTTGTTGAATCCGGATTTTCCGATTGATTAAATCTTGAAACCAATGGCATCGCAGGTAGAAATATTTGCGATGCTTTTTTCTTATTGAAAGGAGGCTCTTCATATGGATAATCCGCGCCTTGCTTATCTTCATAATAAAACGTTGAGCCTTCCTATGGAACCCGGCGTTTATATTATGCACGATAAAAGCGGAAAGGTAATATATGTCGGTAAGGCAAAAAAATTAAAAAACCGTGTAACAAGCTATTTCAGAAATGTTGAAAAGCATCTTCCGAAGGTTTACCGTATGGTTGAGCACGTTTATGATTTTGAATATATCGTTACCGACAGCGAATTTGAAGCTCTTATCCTTGAATGTAGCCTTATAAAGCAGTATGCGCCGAAGTATAATATTCTTCTTAAAGACGATAAAGGGTATAGCTATATCAGAATTTCAAATGAGCCATATAGCCGTATAAACGGAGTTTTACAGAAATATGATGACGGAGCGGATTATATAGGGCCGTATATAAGTTCATACGTTGTTCGCCAGACCGTTGCGGAAGCAAACAAGGCTTTTATGCTTCCGACCTGCACAAGAAAATTCCCACAGGAATTTGGAAAGGGACGCCCCTGTCTCAATTACTATATAAAGAACTGTATGGGCGTTTGCCGCGGGAAAATAAGCGAAAAAGATTATTCCGAAACTCTTTCCGAAGCGCTTGAATTTATAAAGGGCGGAAGCACTTCGTCAATAGAAAAGCTTACGGAGAGAATGTATGCCGCGGCAGAAAATGAAGAATTTGAGCGGGCAGCGATGCTCCGCGACAGAATACGCGCCATTGAAGGAATAGTAAGCCGCCAGAAAGTCGTTTTTTCAAAAGTCGAAGAACAGGATGTTGTTGCGATCGCGAAAAGCGGAGAGCTTTGCTGTGCGGTTGTGCTCAGCTTCCGCGGAGGGAAACTCGTTGATAAAGACGAATATGTGCTTAAAGATTTCGGAACGGATCCGGCTTCCGTAACGGAGTTTTTGCAGAGCTTTTACGGAGATAAGACGGAAATACCGAAAGAAATCGCGCTTCATGAGGAATGTGAGGATATGGAACTTATGATGCAATGGCTTTCGGAAAAAGCAGGACGTAAAATAACTATAACCGTTCCGCAAAAAGGCGAGAGAAGAAAGACGACGGAAATGGCATATAATAATGCCGCAGAAAGACTTTCCCATGAAAATCTTCGCACAAGCCGCGAGGTCGCTGTGCTCGATGAACTTGCAAGGGTGCTCGGGCTTGAAAAACCACCGGAGAGAATAGAAGCGTACGATATATCAAATTTCGGCTCGGAAACCGTTGTCGGCGGAATGATAGTTTATGAAAACGCGAGGCCAAAGCGGGGAGATTACCGCAAATTTTCCATAAAAAATGCGGTTGCTCCGGATGATTACGCATGTATGTGCGAAATGCTGGAACGCCGCTTTGAGCACTATTTCGATGAAAACAGCGCAGACGCTTCTTTTAATAAATTGCCTGATCTTATATT
>JAZLFU010000124.1:0-2934 GCA_045615915.1 Oscillospiraceae bacterium | reverse complement strand
GGCTACGATCCGACTTATTTCGGTGTCATCATCAGGTGCGTTTACCTCAACTTTTATACATGACGCGAAGGTCAGCACCATTATGGCGATAAGAGTGAGAGCGATAATTTTTTTCATTTTGTTTCTCCTTTAAATTTGTTTTTTAATAATATTTGTTCCGGCATTACCGGGAGTTCACTGTACCAAACTCCGGTTGCGCGGTAAACAGCATGAATTATTGCCGGAGCGGGAGTGTTTATAACGATTTCTCCTATTGATTTTGCTCCGAACGGTCCGCTTTCGGCGTAGCTGCTTTTGAATTCTATGTTTATATCGTTTATATCGAGCCTTGTGGGAATTTTATACTGCATAAGGGAATTTTCCATTGGAACTCCGTCTTTATCGTAAGTTATATTTTCTAAAAGCGTATGGCCGATTCCCTGTACTATTCCACCTTCCGCCTGAACACGGGCAAGAGTCGGATTTATTACTGTTCCGCAGTCAATAACGGCAGAATAATTGAGAACGGTTACGATTCCCGTAAGCTTGTCAAGCTCTATTTCCGCCATTCCTACCATGAACGGAGGCGGTGATACGGGTGATGAATGAGATACGGTGGCTTCTATTGCCATGCTTTCCGGAGCGTTGAACTTCGATGCAATTTCTTCCAACGTCAACACTTTATCAATTTCATCGCACGTAGCCGTCTTTCCGTCGAATATTATTTTTTCGGGTTTACATTCGAGAACTTCGGCGGCAATTTCACATATTTGCTTTCGCAGTTTAATTCCGGCTTCTTCGACGGCTTTTCCGGTTATATACGTGGTAGAAGAAGCGTATGAACCTGTATCATAGGGCGAAGCATCGGTATCGGGACCGAAAACGGAAATGTCGTCAACGCTGCATTCCATACATTCCGCAAGGATTTGAGAAAGTATGGTATCACAGCCGGTTCCCATATCCGCGGCGCTTATTAACAGAGTATATGTTGCATCTTCGTTCAGCTTTACTGTGGCGGAACCGACATCAAGATTTGCAAGACCGGAGCCTTGCATTGCCATAGCAACACCGGAAGCGCGTATCTTTTCGTTGCCCATATCTCTTACGGGATATTTTTCATTCCAACCGAATATTTGCCGGCAGCGTTCCATACATCTGTCGAGTGAACAGGCGGAAGCGGTTTCCAGATGGTATGAAGGCATAACGTTGCCTTCTTTTACCATATTCATATCACGAATGACGGTAGGATCTATGTTGAGTTTTTCCGCAAGTTCGTTTACTGTGGTTTCAACGGCAAATATTCCCTGGGTTGCGCCGAATCCACGATATGCTCCGGATGATTGGTGGTTTGTGTAAACAACATCATAGTTGAAACGGTATGCTTCAAGAGAGCCTGAATAAAGCGTTACAGATTTGTCGCAGGAAAGTTCAACGGTTGTTGAGCCGTGCTCACCGTACGCACCGGTATTTGAGAGAGTATAAAGGTCTATTGCGCGAATTTTGCCGTCATTGTTCGCTCCGAGTTTTACGGTAAGCTCCATTTCGTGGCGCGGTGAGCCTGCGATCATCGATTCTTCACGGGTGTATATGAGCTTTGAGGAACGGCCGGTTTTATACGTTACAAAAGCAGGATAAATTTCGGAAACAGCGGTTTGCTTTGTTCCGAAACCACCACCTATGCGCGGCTTTTCAACTCTCACTTTGCTTTTTGGTATGCCGAGAGCTTCCGCGATTATTCTTCTGCAATGAAAAGCGATTTGAGTTGAAGAGATTATATGAAGTCTTCCGTACGCATCAAGCTCTGCGTAGGTGCGGAAGGTTTCCATAGGCGTTTGATTAAAGGATTTAGTATGATATTTTCGCTCAATCACAATATCGCAGTCTTTCATAACGGAATCGATATCTCCGTTTGAAAAATTTCCGTTTGCCACAAGGTTTCGTTTGTTATCGCCGCCGACGTTAAAATGAGTAAACCATTCTTCCTCCGGGTGTATAACGGTGGGATTGTCTTTTGCCTTTCTGAAATCAAGAACGGGTTCAAGAACGTTATATTCCACTTTTATAAGTTTCATGGCTTTTAGAGCGGATTTTTCATTTTCAGCGGCTATGATTGCAACTACGTCTCCCTTATAACGAACATGGCGGTCGATAATAAGGCGGTCATAGGGAGAAGGCTCCGGGTATACCTGTCCCGCTATTGTGAATCTGTTTTTCGGAACGTCCTCCCAGGTAAAAATATCAACTATTCCGGGAATCTTTTTTGCCGCAGAAGTGTCGATATTTTCAACTATGGCGTTTGGATATTTGCTTCGCAAAAGTTTAATGACGAGCGCATTTTGCGGAGTAATGTCATCTGTATATAAAGGCCTTCCGAGAAGGAGCTGTAAAGAATCCTTTTTTCTTACGGATTTGTTTATTGATTTGTATTTTTTAGTTTCCATTTCTGCTCCTTACCGTTTTCTGCTGTTGAGAAAATTTCTTATTCCGCGAAGCTGAGAATTATACCCGGAGCAGCGGCAAAGATTTCCGCTTAAAAACATTTTGATTTCATCATCCGTTGGATTTTGATTTTCTCGAAGCAGGGCAATGGTATTGATAACGTATCCGGGGTTGCAAAATCCGCATTGATCGGCGCCCTGATCGGCTATAAAACCGATAAATTCTTTTGCTTCGTCCTGCAATCCCTCAAGGGTTTCGATGCTGTGGCCGGATGCTCTTGCAGCAAGAATTGAGCACGAAAGAACCGGTTTACCGTCCATGAGTACAGTGCAGATACCGCAGTTTGACGTTTCACAGCCGCATCTGACGCTTGAGCAACCGTGTTTGCGGAGAAAATCCAAAAGCAGAAGATCCGGATCGATATTATCGACTATCGTATTTCCGTTTAAATTGAGTTTAATATCCATTATAACATACTTCCAAGTTCTTTTATATTTCGATTTGTAATAACGCGGA
>JAZLFU010000123.1:0-6651 GCA_045615915.1 Oscillospiraceae bacterium | reverse complement strand
CAATAGCGGAGTCGCATTCGCTTCCGTGGGAGGAAAGCTCGTCTATCTCTCCGCCTATGCGGATGATTTCCGTTTTGTTGTGCTCAATGTCGTTTTTGGAAACGGCGGCTTTCGCGGTGAGTTCGGAAACGGAGCTTTGATTTTCGCTTATGGAGCTTCTGCGTTCCTCAACGGTAAAGTCGATTTTGCGCATTTCCTCATAGAGAGAATTCATTCTCTCCTCCGCGGAATTGTATTCTCCGTCGATGGTATCGTATTCGGACTGATATATTCCTATGGTGCTGTTCTGTTCGGCAAGTTGGGATTTAAGGTTGTTAAGGGAACGAACACAAAGGGATATATCAAGAGATTTCTTTTCTTCGGCGTATTCGAGAAATTTCTTCGCTTTTTCGGATTGTTCAAGAAGCGGCCCGACTCTCTCCTCCAAAGAAGTGAGGTTATCGCGGAGGCGGAGCATATTTTCATCGGCTTTTTCAAGGCTTCTTTCTGCTTCTTCTTTGCGGTAGCGGAATTTGGAAATTCCGGCGGCTTCTTCGAATATTTCGCGGCGCTGGTTTGCTTTCGCGCCA
Source organism: Oscillospiraceae bacterium (assembly GCA_045615915.1). Lineage (GTDB taxonomy): Bacteria > Bacillota > Clostridia > Oscillospirales > Ruminococcaceae > UMGS1668. Next base: position 6,082 of record JAZLFU010000123.1, on the reverse strand, counting down.
ACTATTTCCGCAATTTTGCCCTGTCCGATAAGGGAATAGCCGTCCCTTCCGAGACCGGTATCCATAAAGAGCTCGTTTACGTCTTTAAGGCGGCAGACTTTATCGCAAATTCTGTATTCGCTGTCGCCGTTGCGGTAATATTTACGGGAAACGACTACCTCGTCTTCTTCAAGCGGAAGGGTGTGGTCGGAGTTATCAAGACAGAGCTTTACCTCCGCGTAGCCGAAAGCGTGGCGAAGGGTGGTACCGTTAAATATAACATCTTCCATCTTTGCTCCGCGGAGTGCCTTTGTGGACTGTTCGCCCAAAACCCAGCGTACCGCATCGCTTATGTTACTTTTTCCGCTTCCGTTGGGGCCGACTACCGCGGTAGTTCCTCTTCCGAAATTAAGGCGTGTTTTATCGGGAAATGATTTAAAACCTTGCAATTCAAGATATTTTAAAAACAAAAACTTCACTTCCTTCGCTATATAGAATAAAAATAATTTGTTATATCATATTTTCCGCAATAACGGTAAAATCTCCGGCGGAAAGGGTTTTATCCTCAACCACCTTTATGTTGTAGCCGAGGGTTTCCCAATACTCGATATTGGAACGGTGCTGGCCGGAGCATTTTGAAACGTCGGACTGCGCGACTTTAAGTACGTAAGCGCCTTTCGGAAGCCTTTTGAGCATGGGCGCTATCTTTTTGCGGAAACGTACGCTTTCGACTATCTCGCGGAAAGCCGGATGATACGGCCCGGCGATATAGCTTTCTTCAAGGGAAGCTTCCGCGTGAAGTCCAAGCCGTATCACGTTTATCTTGTAAAGGTCGAAGATATCGAGTATTTCCGCGCAGACCGCCGCCGCTTCGTCTACTGTTTGAGGTATGTATTCGCCGCTTTCGTACCATTTCGCCATAAGGGTGTTTTTAAGGGTGAGAGCGGGGTATATTCTCATGGTATCCGGTTTAAGCATGGCAAAATCCATGGCGGTTTTGATATCTCTGTCTTTGCTGCTTCCGGGCATACCGGTCATCATCTGTAAACCGAGGGAGAATCCGTTTGCTTTTATAAGCTCCGAAGCGTGTTTCGTATCCTCGAAGTTGTGTCCGCGGAAGTTCTTTTCAAGGACTTCGTCGCAGCTGCTCTGGGCGCCCAGTTCAATGGAGGTAACTCCGTATTCTTTGAGCACGGATAAAATGCGTTCATCAATGGCGTCGGGTCTTGTTGAAAGGCGTATCCCGTAAAAAGCGCCGCGTTTTACCCATTTTGCCGCCGGTTCCAAAAGGGAACGCATAAGCTCTTCGGGTATCATCGTAAAGCTTCCGCCGAAAAACGCTATTTCGGTTTTTTCGGAAAATCCGTGAAGCTCCCTTGCCGCCTTTTTACAGGTTTTGTCCACTTCTTCCGGAGTGGGTATTCCGCTTTCGCCGGTTATACTGTTTTGATCGCAGAACGAGCACCGGTGTGGGCAGCCAACCATCGGAACGAAGAAAGCTACGTTTGCGTGTTTCATTCTCCCATCAGCTCCAATGCTTCTTTTGCGGCAAGCTGTTCCGCGGATTTTTTGCTTTTTCCTATGCCGTGGCCTATTACGTTGCTATTGAGCATTACATTTACTTCAAAACGCTTGTCGTGGTCGGGACCGGTCTCTCCGATAAGCTCATACGAGAGTTTTTCTTCCGGGTTCTTTTGGATTATCTCCTGCAAAAGGGTTTTGTAATCCTTAAACGCGACATTCTCGACGTGTTCGAGGGATTTCGTTACGAATTTGAGCACAAATCCCGTTGCCGGAATAATTCCGCCGTCAAGATATATTGCCGCGAGTACCGCTTCGAAGGCATCCGCAAGAATGGAGGGACGTTCTCTTCCGCCCATAAGCTCTTCGCCGTGGCCAAGACGGAGGAATTCACCAAGACCGAGTTCGTTCGAGAAGCCGCAGAGCGCGTTTTCACAGACAAGTGATGCGCGAAGCTTCGTAAGCTCACCTTCGGGGAGGTTGGTATAGTGCTCAAAAATATAATCGGAAACGATAATGCTTAAAACCGCGTCTCCGAGGAATTCCTGACGCTCGTTATAAGCTATTGGCTCTTTGGATTCGTTTGCGAAAGAGGAATGTGTTATTCCCGTTTCGAGAAAGCTGATATCTTTAAATTTATATCCTATTTTCTGTTCGAGGAGTTTGATATCCTTTGCGCTCATTCTTCCGCCTCCTTTTGTTTGGCAAGAGAATTTGATATCGTATCTATGATTCCTTTATCATAAAAAGCTTTTGCCTGGCGAACGGCATTGAAAAACGCCTTTTCATCGCTGCTTCCATGAGCCTTTATAACCGGTTTCGCAATTCCGAGGAGCGGTGCTCCGCCTTTTTCGGAGTAATCCATCTTGCGCTTGAAATCGTTTATTCCGCTTTTCATCGTAAGAGCGCCGAGCTTAGTAAAAACGTTTTTGAGAAGTATTCTCTTGAACATTTTACCGAACGCGAGTCCGAGTCCTTCGAAAAGTTTGAGCACGATATTTCCGGTCCAGCCGTCGGCGACAGCAACGTCGCAGCAGCCGTAGGGAAGTTCTCTCGGCTCAACATTTCCGATGAAATTGTAACCGGCGTTCTTCATAAGGGCAAGAGCCTCCTTTTGAAGCTCCGTACCCTTGCTTTCCTCGGCGCCTATGTTGATAAGCCCGACTGAAGGGTTTTTAACGCCTTCAATTTTTTCCATATATATGCTGCCCATAAGTCCGAACTGCGCGAGCATCTCCGGGCGACATTCCACATTCGCTCCGAGGTCAAGGAGCATATAATCTTTATCAAGTCCGGGTATTACGGAAGCGAGTGCCGCGCGCTTAATGCCTTTTATGCGCTTTACTATGAGCGTTGCGGCAACTACAATGGCGCCGGTGCTTCCCGCGCCGACATAAGCGTCTCCTTTTCCGTCGGCAAGCGCTTTAAGTCCGGCGGAAAGAGAGCTTTCCCTGTAGCTCTTTACCGCTTCGGTAGGCTCGGCGCAAACCGGCATAACAAGAGGGGCGTCTATAAACTCAAAGCCTTCGGTCGGGATATTTTCTTCGGAGCATATGCGTTTCATCTCCGCTTTGTTTCCGACCGCGATTATCGAAACGCCAAGCTCTTTTACAGCAAGGGCGGCGCCTTTGAGCGGTGCTGTCGGGGCGTTATCTCCGCCGTACATATCCATTATAATTTTCATAATATTTCCTCCAAAGCGGAAACAGCTCTTTGGGCAAGGGCGGAATAGCGCTCGTCTTTATGGCGTATTTTGTCCTCAAAGGGAGGAAGTATACCCATATTCGCGCCCATGGGCTGAAAGTTTGCAACGGTTTCGTCGGTTATATAGTTTATAAGTGCTCCGAGCATTGTGGTTTCCGGAAGTATGAGAGGCGCTTCACCCTTCATATATTTTCCGGCGTTTATTCCGGCGAGTATTCCGGAGGCGGCGGATTCGGTATATCCTTCAACTCCGGTAAACTGTCCGGCAAAAAAGATTCTTTCATCTGATTTGAGAGAAAGGTTTTTATTGAGAAGCCGGGGGCTGTCCATAAAGGTGTCCCGGTGCATAACTCCGTAGCGGACGAATTCAGCGTTTTCAAGTCCGGGTATCATAGAGAAAACACGTTTCTGTTCCCCGAATTTAAGGTTTGTCTGGAAGCCTACGAGATTATACATAGTTCCGCTTTCGTTTTCCTTACGGAGCTGAACGTTTGCCCAGGGGCGTTTTCCGGTTCTCGGATCGGAAAGACCGACCGGACGGAGCGGCCCGAAACGCAGGGTATCGTGGCCTCTCCCGGCCATTATTTCAACCGGCATACAGCCTTCGTATACCTTCGGATCGGCAATATCAAAATCGTGGAGCGGCGCTCTTTCCGCGGAGATAAGAGCATCGTAAAAAGCGTCGTACTCATCTTTGTTCATAGGGCAGTTTACGTAATCGGCTTCGCCTCTGTCGTATCTTGCACCGAAAAACACCTTGTCGAAATCGAGGGACTCCGCCGTTACAATGGGTGCTACCGCATCAAAAAACGAAAGCGTTCCGCCGAATTTCTCCCGAAGATTTTTCGCGAGAGCGTCGGAGGTGAGAGGTCCTGTCGCAACAACGACGGTGCCTCTTTCCGGAAGCTCGGTTACTTCACCGATGGAGATTTCTATATTTTTGTCGGAACGTATCTTATCGGTTATATATTGGGAAAAAAGGTCGCGGTCAACTGCAAGCGCTCCGCCGGCGGCAACGGAAGTTTTTTCCGCAGCCTCCATCGTTACGGAGCCGAGCATACGCATTTCCTCTTTAAGAAGTCCGGCGGCGCTTTCAAGCCTTGATGCTTTAAGCGAGTTTGAGCACACAAGCTCGGCGAAATTTTCGTTTTTGTGCGCCGGGGAATATTTCTTTGGCTTCATTTCACAGAGAACGACGCGGAAACCCGCTTTGGAAAGCGCAAACGCAGCTTCACAGCCGGCAAGTCCGGCGCCTATAACTGTTACGCTTTCCATTATTTTTTCTCCGCTCTTTCGTAGCCGCATTCGGTGTTCGGGCAATATATCTTTGCGTTGCGGCCTTTCTTATGGAGAAGCGTTTTTCCGCAGTTCGGGCATTTCTCGGCGATAGGCTCGTCCCAGCTCATAAAATTGCAGGTGGGGTTGTGCTCACAGCCGTAATAAGATTTTCCGGTCTTGGATTTTTTGAGGAGGATCTTTCCGCCGCAGAGAGGGCACTCTCCCGGAGCTTCGGTAACGATTCTCTTTGTGTTTTTACATTCGGGATATCCGGGGCAGGCAAGGAATTTTCCGTATCTTCCGGTCTTTACGACCATCTTTCTTCCGCATTTCTCACAGATAACGTCTGTTTCTTCTTCGGGAATACGTATTTTTTCGTCGCCCTGATTCTTTTGAGCATATTCGAGGGATTTGGAAAATTCCGTATAGAATTTCTGCATCATATGCACCCAGTCGATTTTTCCGGATTCGACTTTATCGAGGTCTTTCTCCATTTTCGCGGTAAAATCGACGTTTATGACGTTGGAAAAATGCTGGCGGACGAGGTCGGTTATAACGAAACCGAGGCTTGTGGGTTTAAGCGCCTTTCCGTCGCGTTCAACGTAGTTTCTCGCGATTATCGTTGTGATGATTGGGGCGTAGGTGCTCGGTCTTCCTATTCCGTTTTCTTCAAGCGCTTTGATAAGAGAAGCTTCGGTGTATCTTGAAGAAGGAGCGGTAAAGTGCTGGTTGCCTTTAAGCTCTTTTACTTTAAGAATCTCGCTTTCGACGGCCTGTTTCGGTATGGAGGATTTTTCCTCGTCTCCGTAGGGATAAAGAACGGTAAATCCGTCAAAGCGAATGGAGAAACCGGAGGCTTTAAAGAGATAATCCTTCGCGGTTATGTCAATTGAAACAGTATCGTAAAGCGCCGCAGCCATCTGGCTTGCGATAAATCTTTCCCAAACGAGCTTATACAGTTTATACTGTTCGGGAGTCAGGCAGGATTTAAGCCTTTCGGGTTCAAGCTCCGGCATTGTGGGACGTATAGCTTCGTGAGCGTCCTGCACGTTTCCCTTTGCCTTGTAGTTCTTTGCTGAGGCGGGAAGATAATCTTTTCCGTAGGTCTTTTCGATATAATAGGAGGCAGCCTGCTTTGCTTCTTCGGATATACGGAGAGAGTCGGTTCTCATATAAGTGATAAGACCGACAGCGCCCATTCCGGGAACGTCAACGCCTTCGTAAAGCTCCTGGGCGATACGCATGGTGCGGCGGGACTGGAAACCGAGTTTAAGAGAGGCTTCCTGTTGGAGAGTCGAAGTGATAAACGGCGGAGCGGGCTGTTTTTTACGAAGACTCTTTTTTACGCCGGAAACGGTGAAGCTTTCTCCTTTAAGCTCGTTAAGAACGGCATTGGCTTCGTCTTCATTATGGATGTCTATTTTATCTCCGCCTTTTGAAGCGAGCTTTGCGGAAAAAGCGGTGGTTTCGCCTTTTGCGCAGAGCTTTGCGTCGATGCTCCAATATTCTTCCGGAACGAAATCCTGTATTTCGCGTTCGCGGTCAACGATGAGGCTTACCGCAACGGACTGAACTCTTCCGGCGGAAAGGGAGCTTCCTC
>JAZLFU010000122.1:0-2869 GCA_045615915.1 Oscillospiraceae bacterium | reverse complement strand
CGAGCCTTAAACCGTAGATAATGAACAAAAGGCAGGCGAGAAGTTTGGGTACGGAAACAAGCTGGCTTTGATAAATTGCCATAAGGCAGATACCTATTGCCGTAATTGCAAAGCCATAACCAACAGAGAAAAACCAGACATATTTTTTATATCCTATTGAGCACGCCGCTGCGAAAACTAAAACAATAATTAAACATACCATTTTAAATGACAAAAAATCACATCCTTTATTTCAGCTTAACATTTTATTGTGAAATGGTCAATAAAAGAACGCAATTCTGTGAAAACCGAAATTGTAAATGATATATTTTTATATGAAGCAATGTGCTATAATAAAAAAACTCCTTTTGTAAAAAATCGCAAAGGGAGTTTTTAATTATAATTAAAGTGTTTTCCAGAGCATTTTGTTTTCCGAAAACTCAAAAGTGAGTATTCCTTCGTCATAGAGAGCGGAAAGATAGGAACGGAGAGTGCTTCCTATGAGCACGTATTGCTGGGCGCTCATCATAAGGGAATAGGAATCAAAAACGTTTTTCAGAAGTTCTTCAAAGGTTATCGGGATACGGCAAAAATCAATGATTTTTTGTTTAACTTCTTCGATTGATTTTATGTTTATGTCCGCAAGCTCTTCAATATTTTCGCATATGGGGGCGTGAGCGGGAACAAACTTTTTTGCTGAAATCGTTTTTACGTATTCAAGTGTGCCGAGAACGGCGTTAATATCCCAGTTATAGCCTATTCCGTATTTCGCGAGGGTTTCTTCGGAGGATACGCAATCGGCAATATACGCCGTTTTGTCATCTGTCAGAAAGCCGACCATATCGAAACAATGTCCGGGAAGTTCGAGCATTTTCATTCCGGCGGGAAGGACTTCATCGGTTAGCGGGAGAACGGTGCTTTCCTGCGCCAAAAGGAATTTGTGCTTCAAATCCTTGAAAGGAAGTCCGCCATAAAGCCCTATCGGTTCAAGTATGGGAGAATTTGAATAGACGTTTTCCATTCCTTTCGCATAGATTTTACAGCCGGTTTTTTCCTGCAAAAAGCGGTTGCCGCCTATATGGTCAGCGTGGGAGTGGGTGTTAAAAATGGCTTTAAGCATCCAGCCTTTGCCATCCAAAATGCGGAAGACCTTTTTGCCGGCGTCCTTATCGCTTCCGCTATCTATGAGCACGGCTTCGTTTTCCCCGGTTTTGACAAGTCCGATTTTTGCCGGGCAGTCTATGTAATAATCGTGTTCGGAAAGCTGTATAAGTTCGTACATGGTTTCACCTCCGGGATTTTTTATTTATTGTATCACAATTTTTTCGCAAAATCTACTGATTTGTAAAATAAAAAAAGAACCTTTATCTAATGAATAAAAGTTCTTTTTAATGTTTTACCCGCTTTATAAATGGGATTGGTAAGACTGATTATTTAACAAAAACTATCTCTTTATTTGTTTTGTTTTGTATGAATTTTCTGAATTCTTCTGCTGTTCCGCCGATTAGATTATTTTTATCGTAGACTTGTGCATGATTTGGACTGAAAATAAAAACAAAATAGTCCTTTGTTTCCGCAATCATTCCGATTTTATCGTACTGCCATTCAGTATTGCCCATTTCCGTTTCCGAATAATAACCGTTATCGCGAAATGTTGCTTTTGATTTTTCTGTTCCTTTCAGCATACGTTTTCTTGCAATGTATCCGTTTATATTGTCCTCAAATATCAAGACAAGAAATAAAATCAAAATTACCGCATAGGTGAAAATCGTTTTAAAATCAAAAGCAAAAACCTTATCTCCTATCGGAAGCGTGAGCAGTAACGCAAGTATCATTACTATCCAACCGAACAAATGGCTTCGTCTGCTATGCTTTTTCCTCAAAGTTTTTCGTAAAGTTCGCGCCATAGCCGTAGTTTCTTTTTGACCGTATTCGGTTTCAAATACAAATTCCATATAAAACCTCTTTCTACCTTTACAAACTGGGATTTATTACTTTGCATATTTTAAGTTAAGCAAAGGTTTCCCGTCCTTATCGACAAGAACAGTAAGACCGCCTATATTGGCCCAATGAGCCAATAAATACTGGACACCGGTCTCCTTGTCAACAATGATACGAGTTCCTTCTGAAAAACCTTTCTTTTCAATAAATTCAAACCTGTTATCCATTTCAAATACCTCTCGTAATTTCTGATTTATCAAATCCATTATCACATGTTTTTATTGATTTTTCAACCGTTTTGTCGGAAAACATAAAAAAGAACCTTTGCCTTGATAGACAAAAGTTCTTTTAGTGGTTGCCCGACGAGGATTTGAACCCCGACAAGCAGAGTCAGAGTCTGCCGTGCTGCCGTTACACAATCGGGCAATTTCGAATGCTTTATTATTATAGCTATATTGTTTCCGTTTGTCAATACTCAATTCGAAAAAATTTGCAAAAACGTATCGACATTAGAGCAAATATGAATTATAATCTATACGTAGGAAAAAATAAGACAGGAAGTGAAAGGGAGGAACGTAAAAATGTCTGTTTTGCATATGAACGAGGATGAATTCAATAATTTCGTTGCCGAAGGAAAGGGAGGAGTTATGGTCGATTTTTGGGCGACCTGGTGCGGCCCGTGTAAAATGCTTGCTCCCACAATAGAGGAACTCGGTGATGAACTCAAAGATAAAATTACGGTCGGAAAGGTTGACGTTGACGAGTGCCGCGAGCTTGCAATAAAATACGGCGTTATGTCAATTCCCACCGTTATATTTTTCAAAGACGGCGAAGAAGTAACCCGATTCGTTGGCGTTCAGCCGAAAGAAAAACTTCTTGAAGCCGCAGAACTTATCTGAATAATAAAATAAAATGCGGATAGGATTTTTCTCCTGTCCGCACTTTTTTA
>JAZLFU010000121.1:0-10811 GCA_045615915.1 Oscillospiraceae bacterium | reverse complement strand
CATTCTGCCGTATGAGGACTGCTGCACGGTATTCACTCCGAAGCACCCGAAGACGAAGCCCACTCTGGAAATGATAGAGGACGCGGAAAAAGCTCTCGATATCGAAAAGCTTGTTGAACGCTGTGAGCTCGTTCACAAAAGATTTAAGTTATATCAGAAATAAGGACAAATTTTAACGATAAAATATTTTTTATTATCAGACTTTAAAACGGAAGGAGTGCTCTAATGCAATCGGAGATTTTTCTTTTGAGCAACGTGGAACAGGGCAATATTGCCCAGGTGCTTCAAAAAGAATTTGAGCTGCTCGGAATTCCCGAAATAAAGGGCAAGCGCATTGACGCAGATGAAGAAACCATATACAGAAATGTTGCTGGGGCGCTTTCCGACTACAATATCATAATGATAATCGGAGGAATGGGCGAAGACGAGGGCAATATGACCGTCAATGCCGTTACCTCCGCAATAGGCTTCAATGAAATCAATAAAAACGGAGAAGTCTTCCCAGAAGGCGCCGAAATTTTCTATAATAAATGCGGAAAACCCTCCGGCTGCGCTATTTCCCAGGGCAACCAGTGTATAATGATGCTTCCGGGCGACAGCGAAACCTTCTCCTATATGCTCGTTTACCGCGCCGCAAAATATCTTTGCGATTTTATCGGAACTCCCTATTGCCTTAAAACCCTCCGCGCCTGCGATATTTCGAAATTGGAAGCGGAAGCGGCGGTTAATTCCGCTGATACCGAAGGCGCAAAAGTCCTCGTTTTTGAAGACAGCGGGGAAATTGCCGTTCAGGTCTGTTCAAAAGCGGAAAATGCCGCCGAAGCAAAAGAACTTTGCATTTCCGCCGTAAAAAATACGGCTTCTAAAATAGGAAACCCGGTATATGCCGTAGACGCGGAAAATATCGGTCAGGCTTTTGAAAAGGAGCTTGCGAAAAAAGGACTTCGCGCTGCAATAGCAATAGACGGCTTTGAAAAAAGCGAGATAATGAATTCCGCTTTCATAAGTGAATACGTTGAGCACTACGCCGGAATGTCAACGGGCGTAGAGCGTTTTGAGATTCCCGAAAAGCTCCTTGAACGCTACGGAAGAAACAGCGAATGGACTTCCGCCGTTCTTGCCGGAGAGGTATTTAAAACAGAGGGCTGCAATATAGGTATCTCTCTTACCTCCGATCCCGAAAAATCCGAAAACGGCGCATACGTTGCCGTTGCCATGGGCGACAACGTATGGACTAAAAAGATCGAAGCGGAAAGCCGCGAAAAACTTGTTTCTCTTGCCGGAGAAAAAGCGGTGCATCTTGCAAGAGCTGTTGTTTCGGCATACCCGAAAGCGTATGAAAACAGCGTTTCTCTTGTGTCGGCGATTTCCGGAAAAACGAAATTCAATACCGACGTTTCAAGCACCTCAAAGAAAAAATGGTATTCAAGATTTATCATAATGAAAGGCGATAAAAAGAGCGATATAATCAGAAAATCCATCTTCTGGATCTGCGTTGCCGTATTTATTGCCTCCATGTCATATCTCGGAAGCAAAGCGGCAAACGCGGTAAGCCAGAGAGGACTTAATGCCAATTTGAAAGAGCTTGTCGGAAGCGAAAACTATATTCCGCCGAGAGACTGGGAATATCTTGATAAATTTTACGGACTTTATAAAGAAAACAGCGATTTTATCGGCTACATAAGTATAAGCGATACGAACGTGGATTATCCCGTTGTTCAGACTATGGTGGAGAATGAAAAGGGACTTACCGGTCAGTATTATCTCCGCAAGGACTATTACGGCTCGTATTCAATGTACGGAACGCCTTTCCTTGATTACCGGTGCAGTTACGATCCGGATTTCCCGTCAAAGAACCTTGTAATTTACGGCCACAATATTTACGACGATGGACAGATGTTCTCTGACCTCGTAAAGTACAGGAAGCTTTCATTCTATCGTAAACACCCGATAATTCAGTTCGATACTCTTTACGAAGAAAAAGAATGGCTCATAATCGGCGTTGCTCTTGTTAACGCATACGAAAAAGACGGTCCTATCTGGGACTACACGAACTTCATAGAGGACAGAGAATCCGGCGCAAAAACCCAGGAATTCCTCAAACAGCTCGCAAAGAGAACCCTTATAGTAACCGGGGTTGAATATGATGCTTCCGATACCTTCCTTACCCTTTCTACCTGCTGTTACGATTTTAAAGACGCGCGTTTCGTCGTAATCGCAAGGAAACTTCGCGAAGGAGAAGACACAAGCAATTTCGACGCTTCGAAGGCTTACTATAACTCCAACCCGCTCATGCCGGATAAATGGTACGAAGCCATCGCAAAGGCACAGCAGGCGGAGGAGGATGCCCAATTCGGCGACGCGGAAGAAATTCCAGATACCCTTATAGTTACGGATATGAGGATCTTTCTTGAAGACGCAAAGCTCGAATACTTTGTCGGAGAAGAGCTCGACCTTACCGGAATTATGATCGAGCTTACCGATGAAAACGGCGAAACAAAAATCTACGACGTAAAAGAGCTTCTTGAAAACAAAGAGCTCGGCTACGATTTTTACATAGAATATAACCCGTTTGAAGTTCCCGGAGAGCAAAAAATAAGGGTTTACTGCAACGATCTTTCCGCGACCTACAAAGTAACCGTAAAAGAAGCGGAAGCACCTGTGGAAGAAATAGCCACTATGACGCTTACAAAACCGGAAAAGCTTGTTTATAACGTAGGTGATACCCTTGATACAACGGGAATTGAAATCACCATAACGACCGTGAGCGGAGCCGTTTCAAAGGTAACGGAAGGCTTCACCTGCTCGCCCACCGTGCTCAACACTCCGGGCACTCAATCCATAACCGTAAACTATAACGGAACCGAGTTCACCTTTAACGTAACGGTAAAGGATCCCAATGCAATTACCTCAATAGCCGTTTTGACAAAGCCTTCAAAACTTGAATATACAGTCGGCGATAAACTTGATACGACCGGTCTTACCGTTGACGCGATAAATTCCGATAAACAAACCGTGAAGGTGCTTTCCGCAAACGAAGTAACCTGCTCTCACGATCCTTTTAATGCACCCGGAAAATACACAGTAACCGTAACGTACAACGGACTCAAATCAAAGTTTGAAGTTACCGTAAAGGAGAATGAAAACTCATCAGCGCCTTCTTCCTCCGATACGCCTTCTTCCGAAAAACCCGAAAGCGAATCCTCGCTTCCGGAAGGATCCGGTGATGAATCGGCTCCCGAATCGCAGGAAGAAATCATTCCCGTGTTTTATTCCGCTAAAGGAGACACCTACGAAAACGAAAGCAAATACTATAAAAAATCTCTTAAAGATACATTTACGATAAACGGCGAAAAGATGAGCGTTTTTGATGCCGTCTGTCAGATAGTCGCATACGAAGCCGGTTACGGTCAGCCCGATGAATACGTAAAGGCTCAGGCGGTTGCCTCCTATTGTTACATAAAAAATCAAGGCGGAAACGTAAGTGCCGGAGTGAAAACAAAAATCACCGACCAAATAAAACGCTGTGTTGCCGAAGTTATAGGATATGCCGTTCTTGACGACAGAAGCGACAGTTATGTTCTTACAACCTATTTTTCCGAAAGCTGCGGAATTACCGCGGATGCGAAATGGGTTTGGGGATATTCGAACAGAAATCTTAAATCCGTTTCGTCTTCGGTGGATGATCCCGATCCCTTTGTTTATTCCATATCCTCAAGCGATTTTGCCTCAAAGGTAAAGAGCAAAGCAGGAATTACCCTTTCCGGCGATCCCGAAGACTGGCTCGAAATAGAAAGTTATTGGGACAGCGGCAAAAACTATGTCAACGAAATAACCCTTGGCGGAAAACCATATACCGCGAGGAAACTCCGCGAAACCGTGCTCGGCGGTTCGTATCTCCGTTCTGTAGTATTTGATTTTAAATATAACAGCAAAAAGGACGAATTCACTTTTTATTCCTACGGCTACGGCCACGGAGTAGGTATGAGCGCTAAAGGTGCTATTGCCTACGCAAACAAAAAATATACTTGGGATGAAATCCTTTTAAAATATTACTCCAACTGCTATATCGGAATGAAATATTGATAACAAAAACGCCTCGGAAAACTTCCGAGGCGTTTTTTCAATATAGGTCAGTTTTTCTTTTCTCTTATGCTCAGAAGCCATGTGAGGAAAATGTTGGCTGCCGCGCCGAAAAGCGTCAGCACTTCATTCATTTCATTTCACCCTTTTCTATCATTTGGTATAGCGCATCAATGAGAAAAACAAGTAAAATATTCACTTTTCAGCGGATAATCACATATTTATACCGTGCTTCTGCTTTTTTATGGTTTCTTTTTTCCCCGTCAGTTTTATCATGCCGGTAACTTCCCTGCCACAGGAATTACAGATATAACGATAAGGTATTTTTGCAGAACAAATTGAAGAAAAAGTTTTCACATATTCATAATGTGCCATAGCAGCTCCTCCTTCCGTGATACAAAATTTACAATTTTCCCCGAAGCTCTTGTGCCATAGCTTCTGCTTTGGCATAATCGACGGCAATGGCGTCGTCACCCTCTTTTCCCATGATCGGGGGAACATAACAGTGCTCACATACAGGCAGAATACCGCCCAGAAACCAGACGGCTCCCGGTTTGAGCACCCGAAAGGGCTTATTGCAGAAAGGGCAGGCAAAATCGGGATCCTTCGCCAGTGCCATTACAAATTTTGGGATCGCATTCTTTGCTTCTTCCTGCATCTTCTCATGCTCGAGTTCTGCGGATTTTCTCTCGTATTCTTTGTTTTTCTCTCTAGGCTTTTGAATCAAAGCGACTACGGCGCAGATGATCCCATCCAGAATCAGCAGAGCACCGGCACCTGAACATACCCAAAGGAATGTGTTCCCAAAGAAATGGAAGATCCCGAAATCGGGAACGGTTTCTCTAATCCCGCAAAAGCCGCAGACAAGGCCGAACACCAACAGATACAGAAGTCCCAGACCTCCGAGCACAATATTCAGAAATTCTGCGATCACCAAAATACTGTTCCTCGTTTGAGGGAAGAATTCCATATCAATATTCATATAAGACAAACCGCATTCCGCAAAAAAGGCGGCCATTCCGAAAAATACGACGTAACTGACCCACACGGGGCCATGTTCCCCCGTTATTCTCCAGACCCATGTGCTTTCTCCCGCTATCAGGGCGGAAAACAACGGCATCAGGAGCACCACCGGAATCAATGCTATCAATCGGACTTTCCGTTTGTTATTCTGATCATTATTCCAGCTTTTTCCGGGATGATTTCTCTCCCAAACTTCTCGCACGGTGGCATTACGAATGTGCCTTTGGCCACGTACCGTCACCCAATGAGCAGAATTGTCCGTAGCTTTGCCATCGGATTTCTGATGCGCGGCAAAGATCAAAAGCGCAGCTAAAATGCAAAACAATACGGAGATCGCGCCGTAAAGCGTCATTACTTCATTCATTTCACCAAAGCCTTCCTCATTCCTGATAGAACCCGTTGATGTCTCTGCCGAAGCTGCCTTCGGGCGTGTCAACAACAACGTAATACAGTCTTTGGTTTACGGGTTTCCCCTTCAGAAACGCAACGGCGCTCGCTTTATCAGGACCGGTATAAACTTCATAAATGCTCACACCGTCATTTCCCTTGACCGTCTCGCTGTATTTAACTTTTGAAGGATCTCCCACCGAAGCGTTGTTTCTTACCGTGGCTTCCGGTTCGGCGTGGTTTTTCCGTTTTCCACCGTAACTTTCAAATATGGCCTCAGCCTGTTTGAATTCCGCAAGCGTTAAATCAGTTCCTTCGATGATTGCCTCATACTCACCGTTCAGTACGCCGTTTTCTGTGACGGCGTAATAGCCGAAGGTCATGATCCGGTCGCAGATCAGTTTTCCGGAATCCGCCGCTTTATGGATGAATGGCAGTTCCAGCAAAGCTTTTTCGGCATTTTCCGCCGATGAGAAATCATAGAGAGCAAATGGAGGTTTGACCTTTAAGCCCGGCCTGGTACCCATCCAATAGGCGAGCGCCTGCTGCATGGTTTCCTGCCGTGTACCCATATTATCTCTTTCAAAGAATCTTTTTTCCGGCACCGTATTGGTGACTGCCTTTTGCGTGACGGTTTCCGTCCGTGCGTTTATATTGTCCTTTTCAAAAGATCTTTTATCCGGTACCGCAATGTTGCTCACCGTTTGTATGGCTGTTTTCTTTTCACGGATCACCAGAAGCCATGTGAGGAAAATGTTGGCTACCGCGCCGAAAGCCGTCAGCAGAAGCGACAGAAGCGAGAAGTTGCCGCGAAAACGCCAACTGATTGCCGCGGCCAGTTGGATGATTACGTTCAAAAGCGGCAGAACGGCGATCAGCGAAAAGGCGAATTTCCTCTTGGCAAGAAGGAAAATGAATGCTGCTATAAGGGCGATCCCCATAACGGAGGTGTAGCTGGTCGTCAAAATGGTGTTGTCCGCAACGCCGAGTACGATGCCGAGTATGGCGGTGGTGTCGTTGGCCATGATGCAAAGAATAACCCAGATAATACCCAAAACGCTGTTTTTCCCGCCTTTATTCGGAATTTTTTCCATAAAGAAAAGGGTGAAAAGAACCACAAGAAGCGCTGCCGGCACCGAAAAATGAGAAACAAGAATATTAAGAATTCCCATCGGGTATCCGCCGGCAAAGACGTAAATTAAATTTTTGATATCCAAAAGGAACCGAACCAGAAAGACCACACCGGAGAATAGCAGTGCAAAGAGAGCATCCGGCTTTTTCTCCCTGCTTTTGAAAACCGTGCGAAGCAGGAACACCAGTCCGACAGCTACCGCCACCAAAACGAGCATCCGGACGATTTTGATTCCGTACTGGCCGAAAAGCCGGAAATCCGAAAGCTTGAATCTGTTCAAGTTTTTTTGGTACATCAGGTTGAGCACCGGGTTCAGAACATCCGTCACGGCGAAAAACGCGGTGAAAAGGAAAGCCGAAACGTTATGGGAAAGTCCTCTTTTCCAAAACAGATAACCCGCCACGGCAAGCACCGTATAACTCAAAAGCACACTGGAATTTGGCTGATACATCAAAAGCAAGCCGGGGATAAAATGAAGCCCGAAAATGCCGCACCAGAGGATCATCGCCGTATAGCCCAGAAGGTAAGGTGCTTTGGAAAAAGCGTCCGACGCTTTCTTCGGCAGTGCTACCGGCGTTTGCGGCGTTACTTCCGGCATAGCGTTCGGTACTTTTGTTCCGCAGTTATAACAAAAAGCGCTTCCTTCATCGAGCTTTGCGCCGCAATTTTCGCAGTATTGCGGTATATCATATGAAGTTTGTTTCGGTGCTTTCGTTTTTACTTTAGGCACATAGTTTCCGAATTTACAGTTCTTCGCAACCAGGAAAGAACAAACTCCGCCCAATATTCCCAAAACTATGGCAACAATATATGTACCCATTTCGAGTCCGAGGATGCCGCCTATGATTCCTCCGAGAAATTCTCCCGAAATCCAGAAAAGGATCGTTAAAAAGATAAAGAGTCCCGGTTTTCTTCCCCTTGAAACCGCGTTTTTGGAATTGAGATTACATAGCCATATTATCGCCAAAATCTCTAACATTGATATCAGCCCTTTCCGTCAGTAAAATTATCCGATTCTCACCGGATCAAAATAGACATCGCTAACTCCCAAGTCGACAGTAACCGGGCTGGGAGCACTGCCTGCCGACATTGGCGGATAATATTTAAACATGAAATCCAAAGTACCCAAAGCATACTCATAGTCGACAGTATCCAATACGAATTCATACAAGCTGCTTTCGCCGAGAAGGATCTCGCAATAATCTTCGGTGTACTCAACCAAACTGTTGTAATTGTTCCGGATAGAGGTAATGCTGCTCAAATCGTAAGAACGGCCGTTCCCCTCAACCACCAACGAAAGATCTATCATGTAAACGATAAAATTTTTAAGGCTCTTTCTGTCTTCGGAAAGCACAAAGGAAACATAGCACTGACCGATATCTTCATAATAGGCTTCGCCCATATAGAGGATCTCTCCTTCGCCCAACGGGGTGGAATCATCAAAGGTATCGCTTTCAATAAAATCGTCATAGTAGTTGGAAAGAGACGGGAAATCGGTAAAAACCGGTGTTTCATATTCATTTTCGGTCTCGATTCCATATTCAACTTCAGCTTCGCTTATATATTCATTATTATAATCGTTATTTCCCTGCGGAATAGCATTACTATTCACTTTGCTTATTTTACCTAAAAGGGTAATGATGATAATTACGGCAATTATAAGAAGTATTCCTACTCCCGCGATGATCCATATCATGGGAGATATTTTTTTCTTCGGTTTTTGCTGCTCGGCGGGAATTTCCGGTTCTTTATATGTAACCGCAGGGCAGACTTCCGGAGTTTCCTCTTCTTTTGCCTCGCAGGTAGGTTCCTCCCCCGAAGCTTCGATTATTTTTTCGATTTCCATTGCCATATCCATTTCTCTTTCCGCTTCGGCAAGTTCCTCATGGATCTCCGCTTTGGGAACGGATATTTCTTCCCGCTGTATCTCCTCTTTAATTTCAACAGGTTGTTTCACTTCAGCCACGGGTTTTCTGAAAGTAACGGGAGAACCGCAATAACGGCAAAAATTTGCTTCATCCGGTATTTCTTTACCACAATTGGTACAAAACATAGCTTTTCTCCTTCCGATTAAACAAATTTATTACGAACCCCAACTTCTGCTCTTGGAGCCTACATTTCCTGTGGTTGAAGCAAGGAGCTGTAAAGTCCATGAGCCGGTAGTAAGCGAGAACTTGGTAGACGAACCATTGAGAAGAGTACAATAGCTTCCGTTCGGTCCGAAAGATTCCGTGGTTCCGTACCATGTGCTTCCGTAATCGGCATCAATGGTATATGTGCCGGAGGGAAGATATATCGTAGTGCTCTTGCCGGATCTTATAAATACAGTGCTGACAAGGTCGCTTCCGCAATAGACTTTAAGGAAAGTATCCGTGTTGCTCGGCGCAGTTATTTTAAGATCAACGGAATTGCTCTTATAATTGCTGTTATGATATATTTCTCCGGAAGAAGGTTTGCTGCGAACACAGTTTTCCGCTTTCTTTACCGAATCCTTGTAATCGCCCAACTTTTCAAACGCTACCTTTGCGCTGTAATATTTTCCTGCGTTATAGAGTTTAAGCGCTGCCTGGTAATCTTCCTCATAGTACTGATAGTTTTTGGCTTTCTCATAAAGGTCTTTGGAATCCAGATAATCGGCATCAGCACATTCTTTCAAATATTCGACTGCTTCTGAATATTTTTCCTTGTTATAAAGCGCAACTCCTTCTTCATATTTCGGTATGCAGTCGCACCAAGTGGAATATTTTTTTGCTTCTTTGAAATCAACGATTTCATCAAAAATCAATTTTGCTTCCTCATAGCTTTCAGCTTCGTAAAGCTCCACTGCTTCCTGATATTTTATCCCTTTATCGCAAAGCTTCAGATAATCCTGGCTATCCTCAAAATCGCCCAAATCCTCAAAGAGAGATTTGGCCCGCTCAAATTCGTCCCCGTCATAGTAGTCTTTCGCTTCCAGGTAAATTTGCATCAGCCGGCAGGTCTCCGCCCACTCGGCGCTGTCCCGGAAACTGGAGATATTCGTAAAAATATCCTGAGCGGTTTCATAGAAACCATTGTTAATTGCCTCCATTCCGTCGTTATAGGCAATCATCTTTCCGCATTGCTCATAAAGCTTAAATGAATCCCTATAATCGGAAATATTCAATAAGAGTTCCTGTGCCTTGCCGAGATTTTCGTTGTCGCCCTTTTCCATTCTGGCTTTCGCATCATTATATCTTGCCATATTATAGCATTCGGTATATAACGCATCCGAATCTTTGTAATCACGGATGGAATTAAACCTCCTTTCCGCAATGTAATATGAACCGCTTTCCATAATGCTTTTTGCTTCTTTGTAAATCTTACGTTCTTCGGAATTGATAGAAAAGAGACCTATAATTGCCGCTATAACAACGACAGCAATACCAGCGATGATACCGATTTTTTTGACCGGAAGTTTTTTCTTCGGCTCCGTCTTTTCGATAGCCGGCTCATTAACGGTCATAACCGGCGCGGCGACATTTGCCGTTTCAGCAGGCTCCGCCGGTTCTGTTATCTCGGCAGGCTCCGCTATTTCAGTTTCCATAACCGGCTCAGCTGCTTCCGTTACTGTTACAGGCTCGGCAATGACCTCCACCGTATTTACTTCTTCCGCTGCTTCTTTTACCTCATTCCCGGAGACAGCGGAGCTTTCAGGAACTGCCGCTTTTCTTTCCGGCTGCTTTGCTCCGCAAAAAGTACAGAACAAAGAATCGTCATCTATTTTCTTTCCGCATTTGATACAAAACATCTCAGTTTCTCCTTTTTACTCGTATTTGAAGAGTGCGATCCCTCCGACTACACCGCCGATGGCGGGAATCAACTGAATCAATAACCCAATAAGCACGCCGGGAATGGGAATAAGACCGATAATAATTGCTGAATCGCTGAAAACAGCCTGAAATCCCGGATCCTTGGCAATCCAAAAAACACTCAAAGCTATACCTGCGAGGATTATAAATATTCCGCCGATTTTATACAAGATTTTTTCCATCTGTATTTCTCCTTCATTTTAAGCGTACAGAAATCTTTATCTTCCGAAAGGAAGATAAAAAACGTACGTTTTTTGCACATTTTATTATAAAATATGTAAAAAATTTTGTCAATTATTTTAAGAGATTTTCACTTTTATTCTTTTATCCGCCGTTATTTCATCAGGAGAAACGCA
>JAZLFU010000120.1:0-1473 GCA_045615915.1 Oscillospiraceae bacterium | reverse complement strand
AAAAGGCTTGATGCTCAAATCAAAGTTCCGGAAATGCCAGATGCTCAAACTGTCATCGAAAAGGCAAAATTGGAAAGAAAAAGCAACGTGAAACGCTTCAAATGGAGCAAAATTTCGACTGTTGCAGCAGCAGTCGTGGTTCTATGTATTGCCATTCCTATGGCAATACATAATCCATTCTTAAAAACTGTTAGCAAGGATGCTATGCAGGAAAACAATATGGAACCGAAAGCCGAGGATACTGTAATGATGGAATCGGTTTGCGCCGGCGCGGAAAACGGGGGAAATGAAATTGTCGAATCCGTGGAAAATACGGCGGAAATTCCGATGATGAGTGCCATGCCTGCCCAAGCTCCGATTGAGCCGAATCCCGAGGAACCTGCTCCGGAATCCGCTGAACCCTGTAATCGGCAACAGTACGGTGAAGACGACAATATGGATTGCGTTGAAATCGGACTTTCAAATTATTTTTCCGAAAATAAATCAATGGATAAGGCTGGAGGGAAAATAGTTTATCCTTCCGATAGCGTAAGCCATTTTGAAGATAAATTAAGCAAAAAGCGCAGTATAGAAGTGGATGTCAACGATTCGGTTTCGATTATACTCTATGATACTTCGGGAGAAACCGAGGTGCTTTCGGAATTTTGGGTGGAGGGTACTTATGTAACGTCTAACTTTTACGGAGAAACCTATGTAATAGATATGTTCTTCCCAATAGACAAAGCTGAATTTGAAAGAGGAGATTATCTTCCGCTTATCGGAGACAGCAAAAAGGGAACTTACCAACTCTCCGAGGATGATTTAACCGTTGCGGATGAAATAACCGAGGCGATCATTCATATGAAGATAAAGATAAACGTAGAAAGCGGTTCCTATACTATTGACGCGGTTCTTAAATAATACCAGAGGTGAAAATATGAAAAAGACAATTTTGGCAGTTCTCTGTTTTGTTATGGCGTTTGCTTTGGCGGGTTGCGGTCTGAATGTTTCCGATGTTATGGAAACCGAAAGAAAAGAAACGGAAGAAACTGTACAGATAGAACAGACGGAGCCAACGGAACAGGCAGAGCAGGTTGAACAAACAGAACAATCCGTTGCCGAATCCCAAAATGTGCCGGAAGAAGAGAATACGGAAGCTCCGGAAAAACCGCAGAAGCCGCAGGGCGTTGCTCCGGCAGAATTTTACTGGAAAGTGAAGCCAATAGACGGCGATGATGAAGAAGTTCGTCTTACTGCGGAAGAAAGTAAAATGGTCTATGATATTATATCAAGCTGTAAATATGATATCGGTACCACCGACTGCATGAACGATTTTGCGTTTGTAAGAGATGACGGAAGCGTTATATGCTACCATTCGGACTGCGGCACTTTTAACGATAACGTAAATGAGCTTTCTTATCGTACGCTTGACTGGCAGAAAGAAAAGATAAATGAATTGCTGTATCAACTCTTCGGTTATCTTTCCGGCGGATT
>JAZLFU010000119.1:0-3089 GCA_045615915.1 Oscillospiraceae bacterium | reverse complement strand
TTTTCATTTTAATTTCCTCCGTTTATGTTTCAAATTTTAATTGATATATAATTATTTATGGTTTGGTATCAGTAGAAAATCAATGTCGCCCCGCAGAGGATGAAAATTGCTTTACGTTCATCATAAAATACCTCGTTTGTTTTATTGTATTACCATATTACCACATTACTACGCTAAAGTCAATAGCAAAAATAAAAAAACTTCGGATTTTTTTCCGAAGCTTTTTTGTTACAGCTTTTCCGCTATTTCATAGATAAGTTTTTCACTTTTCTCAAAACCGAGACAGGGATCGGTTATCGACATACCGTAAATTCCTCCGCCGGGATTTTGTGCGCCGTCTTCAAGATAGCTTTCTATCATAAGGCCCTTTACAAGGCGCTTTATATCGCCGTTTTTATTGCGGCTTTCGAGCACGTCAAGAGCGGTTGGTATCTGTTCGAGATACTGTTTTCCGGAATTGGCGTGGCTTACGTCGACTATTGCTGCCGGATTTTGCAAAGCGCTTTCCGAATATATTTCAAAGAGCTTTTCAAGATTCTCATAGCGGCAGTTTTTGCGGTAATTTCCGTTTTCATCAATATAGCCGCGAAGTATGGTGTGGGCAAGAGGGTTGCCTTCGCTTTCAACTTCCCAACCGCGGTATATGAAAGTATGCGGCTTTTGGGCGGCGGCAACGGCGTTCATCATTGAGGCGAGATTTCCGCCGGTGGGGTTTTTCATTCCGACGGGTATCATAAGTCCGCTTGCGGTAAGGCGGTGCTGCTGGTCTTCAACGGAACGGGCTCCGACGGCGACGTAGCTCAAAAGATCGGAAAGATAACGGTGGTTTTCGGGATAAAGCATTTCATCGGCGCAGGAAAATCCGGTTTCTTTAAGGGCGCGCATATGAAATTCTCTTACAGCTACGATGCCCTTGAAAATATCGGGTTTGGCGTTCGGATCCGGCTGATGAACGAATCCCATATAGCCGTCGCCGGTGGAACGGGGTTTTGACGTATAGAGCCGGGGAAGAATGAATATTTTTTCGGAAACGGCTTCGCTTACTTTATGAAGTTTTTGGAGATATTCCATAACGGAATCTTCTCTATCCGCGGAGCAGGGACCGATTATGAGCAAAAATTTATCGGATTTGGAAGTGATTATATCCCGAAGCTCTTTATCTCTTTCCGCTTTTATTTCGGCAAGTTCGGGAGTCAAAGGAAACTGCTCTTTCACTTCAAGCGGAATAGGGAGCTTGCGTATAAAATTCATATTCATTATTATATATCTCCCTTTGCTGTAAATTCAAAACCGAGCCGCGAAAGCTCGTCAAAAAATTCCGGAAAGCTTTTGTTTACTGCTTCGGCGCCGGAAAGAGAACCACCGTATTTCGTAAGCAAAACGGAAAGCGCCATCACGATTCTGTGGTCGTTATGTCCGGAAAGGGTTTCGGCAGGTGCATGGGTTATGGGGGAAACGGTAACTTTTCCGTCATACTCAACGAGATTACTGCCGAATTTCAAAAGCTCCTTCGCCATTGAGGAAATTCTGTCGCTCTCCTTTAAATGAAGACGGTTTGCCCCGATAAAACTGCCGCCGTTTTTTGTCGCCGCGAGCGCGAACAAAATCGGGCCGAGATCGGGGCAGTTTGAAATATCAATATCGCTTTCGCCGTTTTCTATGGCCTTGAAAAGCTCCGGGTATATTCTGTCGCCCTGCTTGCTTGAACTGTCGGTTCCGAAAATCTCGATTTCAGAGCCGAGAGAGTTAAGCGCACCGAAAAACGCGGTGTTTGAAAAATCGCCTTCAACGGAAACCTTTGCCGCTGAATATTTTTGGCTTCCGGGAATAAAGAGTGTATTTTCGTTTTCCCATTTTGCACTTATTCCGAATTTTGAAAGAGCGTCAAGAGTCATATCAATATAGGGTTTGCTTTCGATGGGAGAGGAAACGAAAATGCGGCTTTCACCTTTAAGAAGCGGAAGCGCAAAGAGAAGCCCGCTTATAAACTGGCTGCTTATGTTTCCGGGTATACAGTAATCTCCGCTTTTGAGCACGCCTTTTACTGAAAAGAAGTTTTCGCCGTGCTCAAAAGAAATATCCTGCTCGCGGAATATTTCTTCGTAGATTCCAAGCGGACGTTCAAAAAGCTTTTTGCTTCCGGTAAAAACGAATTTCCTGCCGGAGAGCAGGGCAACCGGAATGAGAAACCGAAGGGTGCTTCCGCTTTCTCCGCAAAAAAGATTTTGATTTTCGCTGAAATCTTCCGAAGATATTCCGGTTATTCTGATTTTGTTTCCGGCTGTTTCGGTTTTCGCTCCGAGGGATTTTATACATTCGGCGGTGGCATTTACGTCATCGGAAAAGGAGATATTATCTATTTCCGAAATTCCTTCTGAAAGAGCGGAACAGATAAGAAGCCTGTGCGCCATACTTTTGGAAGGCGGCGCGGTAAATTTTCCTTTTACCGTTCCGTTTTTAAAATTTATAAGCATAGTTCCGCCTCCTTTCCGGTAATGCCCGATACATTATATATTATTGTTAAGTATATCCATAGCTTCGATATATCCGTCAATGCCTTTTCCGGCAACGGTTTCGATACATACCGGACGGATATAGTTTATTTTACGGAATTCTTCGCGGGTATCCGGGTTTGAGATATGCACCTCGACTGTGGGAATTCCTACGGCTTTTATTGCATCGGGTATGGCAACGCTCGTATGAGTGTAACCCGCCGGATTTATGATAATACCGTCAAATTTTCCAAAGGCTCCCTGGATTTTATCGATTATCGCGCCTTCGTGGTTGCTTTGGAAAATTTCTGCAAAGACTCCGGTTTTTTCAGCGTGAGCAAGCAATTTTTCGCAAAGCTCGGAGTACATTGTTTTCCCGTAGATTTCCGGCTCTCTTATTCCGAGCATATTCATATTCGGCCCGTTTATAATCAAAATTTTCATTTCAAAAAATCCTCCGTAATAAGAGCGGCAGTTTCTTTTGCTCCTTTTGAAGCGTCTATCGTTATATCCGAATATTTTCTGTAAAGTTCTATGCGGCTATAATAAAGTTCTTCGATTTTTTCGGTGCTTGAAGCGGTGGGACGGTCGGAAGTG
>JAZLFU010000118.1:0-3735 GCA_045615915.1 Oscillospiraceae bacterium | reverse complement strand
ATACGTTTCTGACGGAATAACTCTCGGTTGGGCGGAGAGCTGGCGCAAAAAAGGGTGGAGGAGAAGCGATAATTCTCCGGCGCTTAATCCTGACCTTTGGGAAAAGCTCCTCGAGCTTATTTCAAAACACGAGGTGAATTTCATCTGGGTGAAGGGCCATGACGGCCATCCGGAAAATGAGCGCTGTGATGCGATGGCGGTTGCCCGGTCTCAAGAATTCAAATAATTAAAAGAGCGCTTTTAACGGCTTTCGGCTTGTTTGATGAAAAGATCAATATAATAAATCTAAAAATTAGACATATAAAAATTTACAAATTATTTACACGAAAAAAAGAGGGATTTTGAAGAAAATCTCTAATTATATAGGGAAACTTGGAAGGAGAGCTTTACCTATGATTCGCGAAAAAGAGAATGAATTGTTTGCAAAATGGAAAGAGGAACTTAAAGGCATAGAAACATTGATCCCGGACGGTGTAGTAGATGAAACACTATGGAACCATACGCCAAAGAAAGTCCTTTATCTGCTAAATGAAGTTAATGGTGGAGAAAATTGGGATGAGCGCCATTATCTTGCTCATTACGACATAGATGAACAATATAAATCGCATTCGATAAACAACCTCGTTTGTTGGCAACTTGGACTTAACCTTTTATGGGAGCCGGAAACGTGGAAAGGTGTTTCTACATGGTCGGAGATTGATACAATTTCAAAGAGACCCACCACACGGGCAAATTTACTGAATCAAATTGCAGTTGTTAACTTAAAGAAGATTTCCGGCGGAAGTAAAGTAGATTGGAATAAGTTTGGTACATATTGGTCTAATGAACATAACAAAGAATTTTTAAGAGAACAACTTTCATTTTATAACCCAGACTATGTAGTATGCGGTGGAACTGCATGGGCATTAAAAGATCTTTATGGAAAATGGAAATGGGAACAAACAAGCAGAGGGATAAATTACTATGTATCCAATGGAATAACCTATATTGACTTTTGTCATCCCGATGCCCGTAGTTCACGAAACATAGTATTTTATGCTTTGATTGATGCTGTGATGGAGATAGAAAAAATTGCAAAGAAAGAATGAAATTCCTTTAGATAGTCTTACACAGTATATACCACAGTTGGAAAACAAAATGTCATTTGCAACGATTGCCCGTGATGAACATAAAAAAGGTGTTACAATACCTCCTGTTATTGAATACACAGAATTAGCAAAATGTATTGTACGTGATTTTTATTCTATTACGGATAAATATGATGATTACAGTATTAACAATCTTTTATTGTTGTATGAGCATAGCAAATTTGTGGCAATTTCATTAACCGAAGTTGATGTAAGCAATCTAGACAGCAAATCTGTTTTAGCCTTGATAGCAGCCGTGCTGCATGATGAACATTGGGATAAAGGAACATTGTATAGTTTTTATTATAGTGGTAAACTGCTTGAAGCATTAAAACGATTAAAAGAATGTAACAGCTTATTGGGTAAAAATGAAAACAGCACCTAAACAAGGTGCTGTTTTTTAATCTTCTTCATCTTCGGGTTCTTCTTCATTTACCATTTCTTCGAAAGGTATATCTTCCGCAACGGGAAGAGTATCGACAAACGATAAAAAATCGCTCGGAGGAATTATCACTTCGCTGTAATAGGAATCGAAATCTTCCTCATCAAAAATATAATTGTAGGCCTTTATCGCTTCGGCGCTTGTCTGATAAGCGGGAGCGGAGCGGTTATGCTTAGAGGCGATAAATTCAACGGTATCTCCTTCGTTGATTCTGTAAACCGAAAGCTCCGTAAGTTTTCCGCCGATTATCGCGTACGCTTTTCCGTTTTCTATAAGACTTTCGTTTTCCGATTTCGCCAAAGCTCCGGAATGTATGTCAAGTGTAAGTTCATCGGAGGAATACCCGCAAAGCTCAAATGAAAATTTTTCTCCGGGCAAAAAGGTTTCCGTATGGAATTCGAAATTTCCGAAAGAAGCGGTCGCAAATACTTTTTTCGCGGTTCCTTTTGCGGAGAAAGAAAGTACGCACCTTTTTTCGCTTTCCGGAGATGTTTCGATTTGTACGAGTCTGGAAAAGCCGCTGTCCGTATTTCCTTTTTCAATCGACGATGAAAAAAGCGCCCAGCTTATCGAGCAGAGCAGAACAACGTCGATTAGGGTGAAAATCAAAAATGAGCGAAGAGATTTTCTTAAATTGCCATAGCCTGTTGTTAAAGCGGAGATATTTTCCAATTCAATTCTCCTTTTTCAAAAAATATGTTAATAAAGGTCAAGGTCTTTTCTTAAATCACGAAGTTTCGTAAGCATTTCTTCAAGCGAAGGCTCCGTTTCATTTTCGGTGGGATCGGTATATATCGGGATTTCCTGTTTGGTTTCGTTTTCAAAAATATTTGCGTTATCTTTTTCGGGCAATTCGGGTTCTTTTTGAATTTCCGGTTCTTCGATAATTTCGGTTTCGGTTTTCGGTTCGTCAGCAGGCAATGGCTCGTTTTCGAAGGATTCGCTTTCTTCCGGAGTATCTTCAAAGGGCGTGTAAATCTCCGGCTCTTTCGGAAGGATGGCTTCGGGGGCAGCTCTCTTTGTGCTCTTTATTTCGGAGAGCTGTTCATCGCGGTATCTCTTAAAGAGAGCTACACAGCTTATTCCGCGAATGATAATAAGTATAAGCACGGGGATAAATACGCAGAGGATATATCCGGGTACGGTTTTGAGAAAAGCAAAAAAGCTTCCCGCCTTCGGAATGGAAAAAGCGTATTTACCGGTTATTTCTTCGGCGGAAACGGCGGTCAGATCGTCCTCATCCGTAACGGAGTTATATGTAACAAAGCCGTTTTCGGAAACAGAGCGGATATGGCGTACCACCGTTTTTCCGAAACTCTCCTCATTTTGAGAAAAGAATGAGATTATATCTCCGCTTTCAAGCTCTGAAACGGAGGCGGGTTTTGTGATAACGATATCTCCCGGATCGAAACCGCCGGTGCTCAGATCTTCGGAGCCTACGGTAAAGGCTCTGAATCCGAAAAGGCTTTTGCCATCCCTATCAACTACAGAGGAAAAAACCATTACAAAAACGGCAATAAGTATAACTATTACGGAAAAAACGTCGGTCAAAATTTTTATTGATTTTCCAGGACGGCTTTTCATAATTTCATTCTCCTTTTGTAATTTTCACAGGCATAATTTTTGTGATAGTGCATTATATACATTTAATTATATATCCATAAGATTTTTTTTGCAATATGAGTATTTTAAAAAGCATATAAAAAAAGGCGTATAAAACGCCTTCTTAAAATTTTATGTTTAGTATAGTCCGGCAAAGCTTTTCTGCAAGATGCCTGTGGCCTTTTTCCGTAAGGTGTTCGCAGTCAAGCGGATTTACTTCGCAGTCCTTTGCGTCAAGGAAAATACAGTTTTTGCGTTCTGCCAATTCTTCATAGAACGGGGCAAGTGCAAGGGATTTTTCAGCGGAGCTTTTGTCTATCTGGTTTACAAAGGGAGTGCCTTCAATATCCGGAAGGATCAGCGGCGGAGATATGAGTATTATTTTCGGTGCGCATCCCCATTTTTCAGTTTCGACAGCGTTTGCCGTATCGATAAGTTTTTCCATTCCGGAAGTTATTTCTTCAGGAGAAAGCCCGAAGGGGAAACTGCAATCGTTTGTGCCGAGCATAAAAATGATAATATCGGTTTTAATTTTTTGCCCGTCAAGAATTTTCGGGAGTATTT
>JAZLFU010000117.1:0-4639 GCA_045615915.1 Oscillospiraceae bacterium | reverse complement strand
CAGTACCGGGTCGGGGATACAACAACCCCCCCGTCATTTTCCCACGAAAATCCCCCCTCCCTTTCCACAAGGGAGGCACAAGGCTCGCCAAACCCTCGGCGGGAAACTTTACACAAGGGGCGTGTTGGTGCGACCTTTACCAAAGAAACGCAAAATCCCATTCTGAAAGGAGTAAAAATGAAAATCAAAACAGAAAAAATACCGGCGGCGGCGCCGAAAATAGGCGATGCGGAGGTCGCGAAGTTCATAAGCACCCTCCGCGTCTACAAGGCAGGCAAAGCCAGCGTCGAGCGCCGCGCCATCTCCGCCGAGGAATGGTGGAAGCTGAAAGGCGCCCGCCGGACCGAAGACCGATTTGAGCACGGCGAACCGGAAAGCGCTTCCGGCTGGCTCCATAACGTCATTGTTTCAAAGCACGCGGACGCCATGGAAGCTCTCCCGGAGCCGGTGATACTGCCCCGTGAGGAGAGCGACTCCGCCGAAGCCGGGCGTCTCACGAGCATACTGCCCTGCATCCTCGAACAGAACCGCTTCGACGAAGTCTATTCCGACAACACCTGGCAGAAGCTCAAAACCGGAACGGCCATTTACAAGGTATTCTGGGACAATTCGAAGCTCTCCGGCCTTGGTGATATCGCCATAGAACGGGTAAACGTGCTCAACCTTTTCTGGGAGCCGGGCATAACCGATATCGAGGAGAGCCGCTTCGTCTTTCAAACCGAGCTTTGCGATAATGAGCTGCTCATCGAACGCTATCCCTTTCTCTCCGATAAGCTCCGCGGCTCCTCCTTCACCGTAAACCGCTTCCTCTACGACGACAGAGTGGACACCTCCGGCAAAAGCACCCTCGTCCGCGTCTACTACCACAAATACAGAGGCGGGAAAAAGCTCCTACACTATGCCGAATTCGTAGGCGACACCCTTCTCTATGCCACGGAGAACGACACCGAAAGCGGACTTTCCGAAACCGGACTTTATGAGCACGGAATGTACCCCTTCGTCTTTGATTCGCTCTTTCCCGTTGAGGGCAGTCCCTGTGGCTACGGCTACATTGACCTCTGCAAAGGCACCCAGGAGCAGATAGACCTCATGAGCAAGGCCTTCGTTGACAATACCCTCGTCGCCGCGACTCCCCGTTTCATGGTGAAGCAGGGCGGCGGAGTGAACGAGGAGGAGTTCGCCGATATCCGAAAGCCCCTTGTTCACGTAACCGGCGCCATAAGTCAGAACGACCTTATGCCCATTGCCGCGCCGCCGCTTTCCGGCTCCTGCATAAGCTTCTACGAGCACAAGATAGAGGAGCTTCGTCAGACAAGCGGCAACACCGATACAAGCACCGGCAACGTAACCTCCGGAGTTACCGCCGCTTCCGCCATAGTCGCCCTACAAGAGGCCAGCGCAAAGGGAAGCCGTGATTCCACTCTCACCTCATACCGCGCCTTCGCAAGGATAATAAACCTCTGCATCGAGCTTGACCGCCAGTTCTACGACCTCCCCCGCACCTACCGCATAGCCGGTGAGCACGGAGCAAGACGCTTTATAAGCTACACGAACCTCGGTCTGCGCCCGGTCTCCATGGGAACGGTGGGCGGCGCCGTGCTCGGGATAAGGCTTCCGGTATTTGATATCAGAGTTACCGCCCAGAAAAAGAGCGCGTACACCCGAATGAGCCAGAACGAGCTTGCCCTGGAGCTTTACCGTCTCGGTTTCTTCCGCCCCGAGCTTTCCGGAGAAGCCTCCGCCGCCCTTGAGATGATGGATTTCGAAGGGAAGGACGCGCTTCTCGAAAAGCTCTCCGAAAGAAAGCCGGAGGAAACCGCTTTGGAAATGCCAAAAGCCGGAAACCTGCCCGCCGGGGAAGGGAACGCCGTATGATAGAGGTCGTATATTGCCCGAAGGCGGCAAGTCTTACGGTCTCCGGCCACGCGCAAACCGAGCCGGAGAGGGATTACAGCCTTGTCTGCGCCGCCGTTTCCCATAACCTCCGCCTTTTTGAGCACGCCGTAACGAGTTTTTCCTCCGGCGGCGCCCTTTCGCTCAAAAGCTCGGTGCTCTCCCGCGGATTTGCTAAAATCGAGTATTCGCCGACTTTCAATTACGCGATAAACGTCTCCCTCGGCCTCATACTCGAAGGCTTCCGAATACTCTCTGCTTCGTACCCGGAGCAGATTTTATACAAAGTCCAGGATGAAAGCGAGGTGAAAACAGAATGAACGAAAACAAAACCGAAAACGGTGCTCAAAACCCGGAAAACGAAAAGCTTCTCGGCCTCGGAGTTCCGAAGGAGAAGCTTAAATCCCTTCCCAAAAGGAAAAGAAGCGCCGCCGCCATAGGCATGGAGACCTTCGGCAAAGAAAAGCAGGAGCCGAAGCCTGCGGAAACTCCCTCCGAACCGGAGACCGGAAGTGCCTCGGAAGAAGATGCTCAAAACTTCGATGAATACGCCGCGGCTCTCCTTTCCGAAGCCGGGGAATTTGCCGAAACCGAGCCTGCCTTCGATATCGAAAGCGCTTTTCAAAACCCCCGGTTCGTGTACCTGACCTCCCCGGCGGTGGGGCTTTCCGTCTCCGAAGCGTTCTACGCGATATACGGCGGCGCCCTTCGTGAAAGGGAACTGCTCTATGAAAGCGCCGCTATGGAATACGCCGCCAAAGAGACCGCGAAACGCATCTCCGCCTCCCGCCAAACTCTCTGCGCGAGACCTTCGGAAGGCTCCGCCTCCCAGGGAGCGAGCCTTTCCGCCTTCGACTATGCTCACGCGAGCAGGGAACAGCGTGAAGCCCTAAAAAACCGCATCCGCCTTGCCGCCGCCTGTGGCGAAAAGGTCTTCCCGGAGCGCTGACGCATTATAGGAACGGCGAGCGCTCCACACCTGAGATTGAAAGATGCGGGGATAAAGGGTATACCGATTCAGCACCCAACATAGAAAATTTCACCATTGCTTGCGAGCGTACGAACAGAACATTCCGCCGCGGAGCTTTCTCCTCAAACCGCCGAAAACAAAAATTCTCAAATTTCTATTTTCATTTAAACAAAAATTTTACACCCCGAAAGGAGAAATTTTATGACAAAAAACTATGACCTTCAGCTCTTCGCGGAAGCGGGAGCAAATGTAAACACCACCGGCGGCTACGTAAACGCCGCCACCGGAGCAACCGAAGCCTTCGCCGGAACGAACACCCTCGCGCCGGAGCTTAAAACCTTCTACGATACCGAGCTTCTCGAAAACGCCCGCACCGAAATGTACTATGCCCAGTTCGCGAAGAAACAGCCCCTTCCCAAGAACCACGGCAACCGCATTGAATGGAGAAAGTGGAACACCTTCCAGAAAGCCGAAAAGCCCCTCGAAGCCGTAATTCCCACCGGTCAGAAATTCGGCGTTACCACCGTTTACGGCGACGTTGACCAGTACGGCACCTATACCGCCATTTCCGACCGCCTCGAAACCTCCGCTTATGATGACACCATTCTCGGCGCCACCGAAGAAATGGGTGCTTCCGCCGCGGAAACCCAGGAAACTCTCATCAGAGACGCCCTCCTCACCGGCGCAAACGTGCTCTATTGCGACAATATCGCTCCCGCGGACGGCTCTTTCGTAAGCAAGCCCGGTGCTCAATACGAAATGAGAAACGATGCTTCCGCAAGATGCACCCTCACTCCCGATATGGTAAACAAGGCACGCACCAAGCTCACGAAAGACCGCGTTCCCACCATAAACGGCAAATATTACGCCGTTATCCACCCCTCCGTCGCCTATGACCTCAGAAGCCACAAGGACTGGATAGAAGCGCACAAATACGCCGCTCCCGACCAGCTTTTCAACGGCGAGATAGGCGAGCTTCACGGAGTGCGCTTCATCGAAAACGCCTTCGCCCCGGTGCTTGTTTTTGACGGCGCCCTTGATGACGGCGATGGAAGATACCTCACCATCGCCACCGCTCCCGCCGCCAACTCCTCCGACCTCGGCGCCGCTCTCACCGATACGGGAGACGCCGGTATCGTTGACGCGGTTGTCGCTGTAACCTCCGAAACACCGAGCGCCGACCTCGTAGGGCATTACCTCTGCGCCCTCGATGCCACCGGAGCCACCGCCGCCGCGACTCTCGATTTCCACGGCAGAGCGCTTGTTACCGGCGTTGACGCTTCCGCGAAAAAGATTTATTTCCATACCAACCCCTTCACCGATGCCGCGAAGGACGATTTCTTCGTTTCCGGCGAAGGCGGCGCGGAAGTGAAAGGCGGAGACCAGTGCGCCGCTTACGCCACCTATTTCTTCGGAAAGAACGCTTTCGGAATAGTCGATCCGGCGGAAGGCGGCCTTGAAATGATAATCCACGATAAGGACGAGATCGGCGGTCCTCTCAACCAGTATTCCACCATCGGCTACAAGTTCGAGACCAACGGCGCGACCATCCTCTACCCCGAGCGTATGCTCCGAGTAATGAGCTGCTCCTACTTCTCCGACGTAGACAAAGCAAACTGAGTTTTCAGTTTTCAGTTTTCAGAAAACAGACTTTATAAAGTGCTGACAACATTTTAACGCCCCTTGTCAAAGGGAAATGAGTTTTCAGTTTTCAGTTTTCAGAATTGTAACGCCACCGAAAACTTTGATTTGGTGCGGCAGCACCGCGCGAAGCGC
>JAZLFU010000116.1:0-4764 GCA_045615915.1 Oscillospiraceae bacterium | reverse complement strand
TCCCGACCGCAAACGGCAAAACTGCTTGGAAAGGCCTGCCGAAGAAAGAACTGCGGATTTTGAAATCGTTGAATACGGGCTTTCGGAAGATGAAGTCCGTTATGAATGTTCACGCTGTCTCCGCTGCGACCGACGCGGAATAACTCCGTTCAAACCGGTAAAATAATACATACAACAAAACCGACCGAAAAAGGCAAACCCTCTTTCGGTCGGTTCATTTTTATTCGGCATTATAAATTCGGCAAAGCGGCAATATTGAAGCCTTTCCCTGCCTCGATCAATTACGCCTTTGCGTTCAGAAAATCTGTCCCGGAAGCCTTAACTTCTCTTTCGGAGGAAATCCTTTATCGAATTCCTCAACGTCAAAATCTTCAACGTAATAGCCCTTCGGTGTTTGATAAACACCGGTTATTCCGTCAAGATATCCGGGGATAAGCTCTATACAGAGAAAGAATGAAGCGTCTGCGCCTTCCGGCAAATCGTGGTACCGTATTCCGAACTTTTCGGCATAATCGAACCCGCTCTTTCCGTAGAAATCAATGTTTCCTTCGAACAAAACGGCTCCGAAGCCCATTTCGGCGGCCTTCTGCAAGGAATAATCAAGCAGCTTTTTGCCGTATCCTTTGCGTTTAAGCTCCGGTATTATCCCGATGGGTCCCATTGTCAAAACCGGAATATTTCTTCCGTCATCGGCTTCAATTACGGTTTTAACGAACATATTCTGCCCGATAAGTCTTCCGTCCTGCTCCATTACGAAATCGAGTTCATTAACAAAATCCGGATCGTTTCTTAAAGTATGGATAACGAAATGCTCGCTGCATCCCGGACGGTAAACATTCCAAAAAGCCTCTCTTACAAGGTTTTCGGTTTCTCTGTAATCTTCTTTATTTTCCAAACGAATTATAAAGTCATTTTTATTCATTATTTTTCCTCCTGAAAATTGTTGACTTCAATTACCTTTCGGCGGGAGGTTTGTCTGACTGTATGCAAACCCCCGCGGTCAGCCTACAATCTCCAATGCGTTGTACTTTTTCAAACAGTACTCTCCTAAAAAATAATATTTATAATCAAGCCTTTCGGCAGGATTAACGAAAAATTTATTTATGGCAATACAGTATTCCGAGGCAGCCGGGACCGCAATGACCGGATATAGTGCTTCCGGCTTCGGAAATAAGGACTTCTTCAAAAGGAAGATAGCTTTTTATATCGTTTACAAGAGTTTCTATAAGTTCATCGCTTATTCCGGTATAGGTGAAAAATATCCTATGCAAATCAACTGTATCGTTATCTTTAAGACGCTCTTTGATATATTCAGCCGCGCATTTATCGTAATTTCCGCGATACTTTTTACCTACGGTCATTTTCCCGTCTACCACTTCAATGCAGGGTTTTAAGCCGAGTACGTTTGCTCCGAGAGCCGCGACTCCGCTGCATCTTCCGCCCTTATGAAGAAATTCAAGCCTTCCCAAAAGAAAACTTACGTCAACCTTTTCTCGCATTGCGTTTATTTTTTCCACTATGCTTTCGGCATCCTCGCCTTTTTCGGCAAGTTCCGCCGCCGCTATCGCCATAAGACCTATTCCGGTGGAAAGATTCTTTGAATCTATGGGATAGATATGTCCGAGCTCTTCCGCCGCAAGACAGGCGTTATGATAGCAGGACGACATTTCGGAACATATCGCAAAATGGATTATATCGTATCCGTCATTTACGTCTTTTGAAAAAACTTCTACATAATCCGCCATCGTTACTGCGGCGGTTTTCGGAAGCTCTTTCGTCTTTGCAAAATTATCGAATATATCCTTTGCGAATATATCAACTCCATCGTGATAAGTCTCTCCACCTATTGTTACATAAAGAGGAATTACCGTTATTCCGTATTTTTCTATTACGTATTGCGGCAAATCCGCCGTACTGTCAGCATATATTTTTACTTTTCTCAAAAACTTTATCTCCGTTCAAAACATACTTTTGTATTTTATATTATACAACCTTTTCAAAAAATAAACAATACCAATAAAAATATTATGTCCGAATAAAAAATAAAGGCCCGCTGAAAAGCAGGCTCTTTATAATTTTTATTTTGTTCCACGGCTTTCCTTATCGAGATATTTCGCATAAGTGATTATTCCAAAAAGATAAGAAAGCAGAAACTGCACGATTGAACGACCGAGTACAAGTGATTCGTAACTGTTTCCGCTCAATTTAACTCCGGGATTGAGCTTTATAACTTCAATAATATTCGCTATTGCCAAAATCGCTATTATTCCGCAAACAGAAAAGGAATTGCTCTTTCCGAAATCCTTTTTAAGCGCGATAACAATAACCAAGACAAGCGATAAACCTTCAAAAATCGCCGGAATAATGCTTATTTGCGCTGCGCCGATGATACTTAAAATCAAAGAAAGCGCAAAAACCGCGGTAAACAGCTTAAAACAAGCCGCCGCCGTTTTCGTATATCCTTTAAAAACATAAATAGCGGCGACCAAAAACGCAATTATCGTCAGGATCCCCCCTGCGCACATCCATATACCGGAAGCGGGATTAAATATATTTTTAATGCTCACCGCTATTCCCGCAACTATGCAAAAGATATTGAGCACAAATATCGTTTTATATATAAGACTTTCTGTTTTCAAAGCCGTTTTCTCCTTTGGTTTTTTGATTTAATTTAACACTCATTATATCATATTTTCTTTTTAAATCAATACGGATTAAAAAATAAAAGGAGGAATTTCTTCCTCCTTTTGCTGTAACTCAAACAGTAAAAATCACTTTGTTGCTTTGATCAGGTTTGAAACAAATTCTCCAATCTGTATAGAGCAGGAAGCATAGAGATCGGGATCGGCAACAACGGTATATCCATCGCTTTGTCTTGTTGTAAGCTCGGTTTGAGCAACCTCTGCGGCGGTTTTGCCCTGTGCATATTCCTCAAATGCGGCTGCCTGAACGTACCATTCGCCTGCGGGAGCCTGGGCATAATCTACCATATGGTAATCTTCTTTAAGTTCTCTCTTGGTTCCGTCAAAAATGAATTTTCCCATAACGCCGTTGGTATCAAATTCAAGCTTGGGCTGTGCAGCATCAAAGATTGCGCAAAGGATCACGTCATCTCCTCCGTAAACAGTTGCGGCATAGGATGAATAAAGAGCTGCAACGCCGGCTGTTTCTGCGGTAGCGGAAACGGTTGCGCTGTCAATGCTCATAGTAGCGCCAAGTCCGAGAGTCCAGTTCTCGCCGGAAAACGCTTTGCTGTGCTCATCATCACAGGCTTTTTTAACGGCTTCCATAAAATCGCCGATCTGAATAGTGCAGCCTGCGTAAAGAGCTTCATCGGCAGCAACAGTATATCCGTCGCTTTCTCTTGTTGTAAGTTCAAGATTCGCAACTTCTTCACCGGTCATACCTACTATATAATTGCAGAAAGCCGCTGCCTGCTCATACCACTCTCCTACGGGAGCTTCGG
Organism: Oscillospiraceae bacterium; assembly: GCA_045615915.1. Classification (GTDB taxonomy): domain Bacteria; phylum Bacillota; class Clostridia; order Oscillospirales; family Ruminococcaceae; genus UMGS1668. The sequence continues at coordinate 1,298 of JAZLFU010000116.1, read as the reverse complement.
GAGCATATTTTACCATATTATAGTCGTCGCCTTTTTCGAGTTTGGTTCTCAAATCAACTGTGGTAAGATCGGGAAGCTGTCCGCCATCAACCGCAAGTTTGTTCTGGCATACGTCAAGCTTTGCGGAAACAATTTTCCCGTCTTTGTCAATGACAACGGCAGCAACGGTAGCATCTATTTCAGCATTATTGTCAAGCGCGGAATCTGCGTTTACAACAACTCCCAAACCGAGTTTGTAATCGCTTCCGGAAACGATCTCGCCGCCCTCTTCACCGTTATTTCCTGTGTTTTCCTCGTCGCCGTTTTCTCCCGCGGGTTTGCTTTCATTATTGCAGGCCGCAAAAGAAAGTACCATTATAAGCGCAAGGATAAATGCCATAATTTTTTTCATGATAATACCTCGTACTTCTTAATTTTATCCGTTACACGGCAGGATAATTTTAACATAAATTTTATATTATGTCAACCGCTGCGCTATCAGTCCTTCATTTCATAGTCCGAAAAATGCTCGGAAAAATACTCTTTTCCGTCGGGAGTTACCCACATAGCTTCGGTATTTTCGAGCGAATTTATAAGCTTCATTCCCTCATCAAGCGGAAGATTAAAGCATGCCGTCGAAAGTGCATCGGCCATTCCAGAATCTTCGGAAATAATAGAAACGGAAGTAAAATCATTTTTCGGCATAAGGGTTTCCGAATCTATTATGTGATGATATTTCACACCGTCAACATAATAGTATCTCTGATAATCGCCACTCGTAACGAGGGTTTTGTTATCAACAAACACTTTTAAAAGAAAAGTTTTATCACTTGTGAGATCCGGGTTTTGTATTCCGGCGCTCCAGGATGTACCATCGCCTTTCTTTCCGGTGGTGCGAACGTTTCCGCCTATATTGAGCGCATAGTTTTCCGCACCCATTCCGATAAGGTCAACCGCTATCCTTTCCGTTGAATAGCCTTTCGCAACAGAGCCCACGTCAAGCTTTAAAAGCGGATCTTTAAAGAAAACCGTATTGTTTTCCTCATCAATAACTATATCGTTTATATTGCAATGCTCCGAAGCCTCTTTGAGCTTCTCCATAGGAGGAAGTTCGGCATTAAGCGGATCGTAATTGGCGTTTTCCCTGTAAGTATGCCATATCGAAAGGACTTTTCCCATCGCTATATTCGTCTTTCCGAAAGTAATTTCGTAAACTTCCTTGCAAAACTTCAAAAGTGCGATGATATCTTCATCCACCTCAATAGGACCGTTTGCCGATTCGCTGTTCAGGGTGCATATATTGTTTATTCCGTCATATT
>JAZLFU010000115.1:0-3352 GCA_045615915.1 Oscillospiraceae bacterium | reverse complement strand
CTATAATCCCTTTATCTATTATAACTTTTAAGGGGGACGGTACTTATGAAGAACGATAATAAAAACGGAAATATTATAAAAATCATAAATATTGTAATCTGTGCAGTCGTGATCCTTATTCTCGGAATACTTGCCTGGGTGCTTCCTCAGCCCACTTATTCGGAATATGAACGGAGAGACCTTGAACAGATGCCGAAATTCAGTTTTGAAAAGCTGTTTTCCGGAGAGTTTACAAAGGGAATAGAAATCTCTTATGCCGATACTTTTGCATTCAGAGATTATTTTGTTGAGTTTGCCTCGCTTTTTGATGAGGTAAAGGGAATACACGAAAGCGGAACCATATACGGACAAACTCCCGTCGAAAACGGAGGAAATACGTCTTCGGATCAGACTGAATCTTTGCCGAATGGAGAAATTGAACCCGGAGTAAAAGATGAGACCGAAAATAATACTGAAAATGAAACAGAAAATCCGGAGATAACAGAGCCGGAACAACCGGAACAACCTGAAACACCGGAAGAAACCGAAGAGCCGGATGACGGAGTTTCCGGAGAAACCATTGCCGGAATATTCGTATACAAAGGAATGGGATTTGAGCTTCTCGGAAGAAGCGACAGTTCTGAAGCTTATTATGCGTCTACTGTCAACAAATACCGCTCAATGCTGCCGGAAAACGTAAAAGTTTATGATATGGTAGTGCCGAAACACGCGGAATTTTCTCTTCCTAAAAAATATGCAAGTCTTACCGCTTCGGCAAAGGACTGCATAGATAATATCTATTCACAAATCGATGATAAAGTGATAAAGGTTGACGCGTACAGCATTCTTAAAGAGCACAAGGACGAGTATATCTATTTCAATACCGACCATCATTGGACCGGTTTGGGAGCGTACTACGCATATACCGCTTTTTGCGATGCGGCAGGACTTACCGCTTTTGATTATTCGGATTATACGAAGCATACGATCGGAGGATTCCTCGGAACGCTTTACACGAGCACTATGGATAATGAAATGAAAAATCATCCCGATTATGTCGAATGGTGTGAAATTCCCGTTGAAAGCACGTCTTATCAGTACGATAAAAAGAGCAATCTTCAAAGCTATACCGAAGTTCCGGTTATGGCATCGTATGCAAGCGGAACTTACAGCTACGGAGTATATTTGCACGGCGATTTTCCGCTTACCATAGTAAAGACTGACGTCAATAACGGAAGAAAATGCGCCGTTATCAAAGAGTCCTACGGAAACGCGCTTTCGACATATATTGCGGCAAACTTTGAAGAGACATATATAGTCGATGAACGCTATTTTCCCGGAAATATGGTGGATTTTGTGAGCGAAAACGGAATAACGGACGTTCTTATAATAAATAACGTTTCCGCCGCGAATACCAATTATCATATAGGAAATATCGAAAGCCTTCTAACTCAAAAATATTCCGGAAAAGTAGTTTACCCGGAGGATTGACAGAATGGATAAATTCATAAAAGAAAAATCCGTTATAGAAACCGGAATAACCGCTGTTACAAATGATGGAAGCGGTGTTTCGAGGTATAACGGAATGGTTGTTTTTACTCCGTTTACTGCCGTTGGAGATAAAGCGGAAATATCCGTTGAAAAGGTTGGAAAAAACTGCATATACGGAGAGCTTGCAAAGATAATAGAGCCTTCGCCTTCAAGGATAAAGCCGGATTGCAAAGCTTTCGGAGAATGCGGAGGTTGCGCTTTGCGGCATATTGACTATCCGGCGGAAGCGGAGATAAAGACTCAATGGGTAAAAGACCATATCGAGCGAATAGGCGGTTTGAATGCCGAAGTCCTTCCTGTGAAGAAATCTCCGAAGACGGATGGATACCGCAACAAGGCAATATATCAGGCGGGAACGGATGAAGACGGGAAAATCGTTTTCGGATTTTATAAACGGAAAAGTCATGAGGTCATAAATTGTGAAAACTGCCGTTTACAGCCGCCGGAGTTTGCGGAAATTCTTCGCGCGATAAAGTTTTTTGTAAATGAGAGAAAGATTACAGTTTATGACGAGCGCTCAAATAAAGGCCTTTTGAGAGCGGTTTACATAAGAAAAGGCGAAATTTCCGGAGAAACAGGCGTTTGTCTTATTATAAACGGAAATAAACTTCCGGATTCGGAGCTTCTCGTTTCCGTGCTCAAAAATCAGTTCGAAAGTATTGTAAGCATTGTGCTCAACGTAAATACGGAACGCACGAATGCGGTGCTCGGCAGAAAATTTATTACGGTTTTCGGAAAAGATGGAATAACGGATACGCTTTGCAAAGTGAAAATAGATATTTCTCCCGCGGCGTTTTACCAGGTAAATCATAACGCGGCGGAGCTTCTTTACAAAGAGGCGGAAAGTCTTGCGGAGCTTACGGGAAAAGAGACACTTCTCGATTTGTATTGCGGAGCTGGTACAATAGGGCTTTCTATGGCGAATAAAGTGAAGAGCCTTATAGGAGTTGAGATAGTACCGGAGGCGGTTATCAACGCAAAGAGAAACGCGGAGCAAAACGGTATTAAAAATGCGGAATTTATTTGCGCCGATGCGGAAAAGGCGGCTGAAAATCTGAAAAATAGGGGAATTCGTCCGGATGTCGTCATACTTGATCCGCCGAGAAAGGGATGTTCGGAGGATACGATAGCTGCCGTTGCCGCCATGGAACCGAAAAAAATTGTTATGATTTCATGCAACACGGCAACAATGGCAAGGGATCTTAAAATGTTCGATAGCTTGGGTTATGTTTGCAAAACAGTGCAGCCTGTTGATATGTTTCCGCGGACTGCAAACTGTGAAGCGGTAGCAGGGCTTTACAAAAAGAATTAGCGGTTTGCTAAAAACAGTGAGGATCATGGATAAAAAAGAAAGCTTTTTAGAAGGTTTAAAAGACGGAATACCGATAGGTACTGTCTATTTTACGGCATCACTTGCGTTCGGAATAGCGTCGATTTCAAGCGGACTTAATTTTTGGGAGGCCAGCTTTATTTCGCTTACGAATTTGACTTCCGCAGGTCAGTTTGCGGCTTTGGGAGTTATTGCCGGAGGCGGTTCGTATTTCGAAATGATGCTTACACAGCTTGTTATAAATCTGCGATATATGCTTATGTCGCTTTCTTTATCACAAAAGCTTACAGATAAAGAACCGAGAAGCCATCGTTTCCTTGTTGCTTTCGGTATAACTGATGAAATATTTGCTATCAGTATAAAAAAGAGCGGAAAGGTAAGCGCTTTTTATAATTACGGCGCCATGTCCATGGCAATACCCGGCTGGGTGCTCGGAACGTTAACAGGAGCGTTGCTCGGTAATATTTTGTCGGATATGATATTAAGCGCGCT
>JAZLFU010000114.1:0-6502 GCA_045615915.1 Oscillospiraceae bacterium | reverse complement strand
ACCGCCGGACCATTTGCCGCCGGTTACGTTTACAGCGTTAAAGGAAGTTTCCACTTTGCCGGTACCTGCTAAATATGCAACAATACCTGCGGAATAGTCGCCGCCTTTTACTTGACCTTTAACGCCGAGGTTTTTGAGAGTACCGTTATCTACAACATATCCGAAGAGCCCCTGATATGTTGCGGTAGAACTGATATAAAGACGGTTAATGATATGTCCCTGACCGTCAAAAGTGCCGGAATATTTGTTGGTGGAGTTTCCGATAGGAGTCCAGTCGAAGTTTGCAAGGTCAATATCCGCGGTGAGCACGGCGTTTGCACCTGCTGCTGTGCCGTCATTGACTTTCTCGGCAAACCATGCAAGCTCCGCTCCGGTACCGATTTGATAAGTATTATCTGTTTTTGCAGGTTCGGTCTTGGTCTTGCCGTCCCACATTCCTTCGCCAATGGTTTCAAGGGTAACAACTGCGTTATATGCCGTATCGCTTTCCGGGAAGGTGAGAGAGCCTATATATTTCACATAGCCGTCAGCGGAAACCATAACATTGTAAGGTTTTCCTGCGAAGGCTGTGAAGCTGTTGCCTTCACCTAATTCAACTGCTTTTCCGCTAAAATCGAAGACCGAAAGGGTTTTGTATGAAACTGTTTCCGATTTATCATTTTTGATATTCAGAATTACATTTACTTCAGAGGCTTTGTGGAGTACGATTTCGGGAAGGCTTCCCATATATCCGTTTTGCTGTAACGCAGAGAAGTTTGCGGTTTTGCCTGTTTCGTAGCAAAGAAGTCTGTGGTAACCGTAATATGAGCCAAATCCTGTAGCATTCAGATAGCCGCCTATTGTATAGCTGTTTCCTTCAAAGTTATCGGGTAATTTAAAGCTGACTTTATGAGCCGCAGCAGTAGAAGCAAACAAATATTGGTTTGCGGTGCCTTTTGCGGTTTTGCCGTCCTGACCTTCAAGTACAGCAGTAGCACTCATATTATATATGCCGGAAAGTTTATTGGCAGGGTGATATAATTCAGAGAAAGTAACATTAATGGTATCACCGCCGACAAACTTGATGCTTTCATCCTTGATGCCTTTTTCGGTATCCATAAAGACATTGCCGTTTGCATCGGTTACAACTACATCGGTATGTATCGCGCGGAGCACCTGATAATTTACTTTGTCCCCGTTTACAAGCTTTACGATAGTCTTGCCTTCGGTCAAGCCGGAGAGAGTTACGGTGCCGTCTTCCGCGACTTTGACACCATTATTTGAAAATTCACCGAAGGTCATATTTCCATCCTTATCATAGGAAGAAACAGCCATGGTAACGGTGGTGCCTTCTTCGGGCTTAAAGGAATAAGTTGCTCCGTCGTTTCCGTAATAATAGAGAACGTCAAGCTCGGCATCGTATTTTTCTACTGCATATTTGTGCGCCTGTGTAGTATTGAGCTTTTCGTTTATTACCATATTTGTGGCAACGCCGCCGTTTTTATCGACTGTTACGACTATAACTCCGGTATTTTCAGGCCAGATAGCGGAGAAAATATTGCCCGTTGTAGCAGCGCTATTTTCAGGCATATGAGTCATTGCATCGTAAGTTACAAGGAGAATTGCAGTACCTTCGCTCTTAGCTTCAATATTAAAGCTGTGCTTTTTAGTGTCATTTTCGGTGTTTTCGGTAACCTCAACGGGAGTTCCTTCAACATTGAGCACCTGCACACCAAAATCAGGCTCGGTAACTTTACTATTGTTGATACAATTTTCAACAGCAAGCCAGTTACGGTAAGGATAGAGGGTAACGTTATCATTCGTTTTAAGGGAGAGTTGACCTGCCGCACCGTTATATCCGCACAAAGTTCCGTCAAGGTCGCCGTTTACAGAAAGGTAAATATCTGCAACGTCCCAGCTGTTTTTGCTGAAATCTCTTATGACCGTATTTTTGTCAAAACTATCGTCTCCGACATAGAGCATCTTTTCGGTTACTTCCGCAGAATTTGCGCCGACAGAAAGAGTTTTATAGTTTCCGTATGTTACTACGTCATCATCAATTTTATTGGTAACACGGTAGAAATAATCTCCGGCAGAAAGACCGCTGAATTCTGCGGTTACTTTGTTTTCATCCGGTTCGGAAACAGAATCCGGCTCATAATATGAATAAATGTAATAAGTAGCTAATGTTCCGACTTCAAGTGTATAATCGTTCTTACCGTCGCTGTTTTTATCAGCATAAGGATAGGTTACGCTGAAATTTGCCGCTTTTCCGCAGGTAGCGGTGATTTCTGCGTAGCCTGCACCCGTTACAACGGAAGCTCCGATTGCAGGAGCGAAGCCTTCGGATTTCTTTGCGGTGGAGGGAATGATCTTTGCAGAAGCACTGTCTCCCTCAAAGCAAAGGAAGCTCTTTTTATCTGCACCGAGGGTGATTACCCGTTTTACACTTGCTTCGCTGCCGCCGGAAACAGCAGAAGGCTCTACGGTGTAGTCCGTACCTGCTACCCAGCCTTCGTTTCCGCAGGTTACGTTGACTTTATAAAGAGTAAAAGCATTGCTGCTTTCACTTACGGGAAGTTCAATAGTACCAAAGGAAGCGCCTTCGCTGTCAAAAGCTTCAAATACATATTCTCCCGCATCGAGGGAAACGGTATATTTTTTATCTTTAAGAGTTTCACTGCCGAGCAGGTCGGTTTTGCTTTCATCGTTTTTAGACCAAAGTTTGCCGGAAGCGATATTGGCAAGTGAAATTTCCGTAGAAATTTTGCTTTCGCTTTCTTGGCTTACAGTAAATGTATAGGTTGTAGCACCTTCGCTTGTATTCATTGACGGCCAGCTCGGATCGCCGCATTTTACGGTAATAACAGTGCCGTTTGCAACAGGAACGAGTGCTGTACGCTTATACTCGGTTTCACCTATAAAGGTTTTCACAAGATAGTTCTTGTTTGCCGCGGTAGGCTCAACATAAATGCTTTCAACGCCTGCCGGTACGGTGAGGGTATATGCGCAATCTTCGGATGCAAATTCTTTATTGAGAGTGCCTTCGCTGAAAGAAATTGCTTTTACAGTGGTATCGCTATTATACCAGCTTCCGCCGAGGTCAGCGCCGTACTCGCAGGTATACATAACGTCGATTATATCGCCGGCTGACAGTGTGCCGCCTTGAACGGTGAAATCGCCGAAACCATAGTTGACGAACCAGTCGTTAAGAGTACCCATCCAGCCGGACATATCTCCGCCCTCGAATGCGGAAAGGCCGTTTATCGTTGAAATATAGTTGTCTTCGGCGCCGGTCTGTTCAAAGTTGTTTGCGTTGAGAGCCGCTACTACACAGCTCATCATTGTGGAGTCGTTGTCGATCTCGACCCATTGGTCAACAAGACGGCCGCTCCATGGTTCATTCCCGTCAGTAAAGGTAGTGTTTTCAACAATTACCCTTACTTGATCTTTTGTACTGTCTCTGCCGGTTTCAGTGGCGTTATATACATTAGCCGCGAAAACCGACATCGGGAAAATCGCCAATACCATCATCACTGCAAGGATAAGGCTCATGGCTCTTTTTCCAAAGTTTTTCGCATAATTCATTTCCTGTTTTCCTCCCTAAAAATTTTTTGACTGATTAAAATTGAGCATAAAAAAAGCGCAGCAACCTTGAAAAAGTTGCTGCGCCCGATTTTACGCACCAAAGCATCCGCTGATCCATACTCGTGGAGAGACAGAATTATGTAACCAAGCAGGTCTCCTGACTTACGCATCAAAAACAGCATAAAACCTTCAAAGGGATATCCCTTTTGGCTGACTTTCATCTTTTATGCTGTCTAAACGATCACAGTGGCGGTACCGTTCCGGATTTCAACCGGATTCCCTATTCTCCCGAACTTCCCATACAAAAGAGCGGGCACTTGATTTTTATTTACCTATAATATATCACCCGGAAGCGGTAAAAACAATATCCGAAATTGCTATTATTCATTTGCCGTTTGATTTCAGCATAAAAAAGCCCCGGAAAAATTTTCCGAGGCGTTTTTAATTTACAATATTTTATTTATCTTCGGTTTTGCTCAAAACGTAGAGTATCGGAATGAAAGTAATTACCGGAAGCAAAAAACCCACTACCTGATATTCCGATTGAACGAGGGTATTGTAAATCGAATGATATATGGTCGCAACAGCCAAAAGCGCCGTTGTTCCTGTATAGAAAAGTTTTCGTCTTATATGAACAAAGGTCATTCCGTAACCGACCATAAGGGTACATACGCAATGCATCATTCCGGCGCCAAAGCCTCTGATAAGTGCATCCGTAACCGAAACAGCCGAAACCGTTCCCCCGAGAATAAAGGCGTTTTCCAACACTGCAAATCCCACTCCCACAAGGATGGAACATTCAAAAACTGTTCGTCTTTTCGGTTTACACAAAAAAACGTAAACGAGTATCGGAAGCGATTTAAAGATCTCTTCAAAAAGCGGAGTAAAATTCGAGGTATAATACTTCATATTGAAAGAAAATTTATTCATGATTATTGCGCTGAACTCTCCGCAAAAAAGACATATAACCATTCCTATGAATAAAAAGCCGAGAAGCGTCCTCGCTTTTCCTTTACATACAAAGAGCGTCATCAAAAGCGGAGCGGCAAAGCTTATGAAAAGTATTAAATTCAAATTCCCCATTTTTTCGCCCCCTTTACTGCGCATAAAGAAAGCCCCATTACAGAAAGCGACATAAGTATGGAAAATATTCCGCCCGCCATATCGTTAAACGAAGCAGAGCTGATGACGAATGCCGCCGTTACTGCGTAAAACACAAGCGCCGATATATTGCAGTTTCTCGTTGTTTTAAGTATTTCAAACGGATCAACGGGAAGTAAAATATGTTTAAGATTGAAATAGGAAGCCGGAAGCGCGGGAAGAAGCATAATAAACCATATAACTGCGGATAACATACTTCTGTCCTTCCACGAAAGAAAGACGATAATGTTAAGGACCGCAAGAACCACCGGCGCAATTATCGCAATGCGTCTTGCCGTTTTGGAGCCGTTTCCGTCATCGACTATTTTATCAAGCGTTCCGTAATTTGCGGACAAAAGAAAGAAATTACAGCCGAAAATTCCAAACATTCCAACGCTCGACTCCACTGCAACTCCGCACCAAAGGTTGACGATATATGACAGTTGTTCTATTGCAAAACAACCTGCCGCGCAGACGATCATCTGCAAATACAGCGGACTTTTCTTTTTAAACAATTTGATTGCACCAAATCCGAAAGCTAATTCCGCAATCAGAAATGAAATAATTCCAAATACAAGATTTTGCATATAGACTCCGTATAAATATAATTTTTCTCAACTGATTACTGCCATAAAACATTATACCACATAACAAAAACTTTACAATATCAACTATTCGCCTTCTATGACCGTAAGCGCAATAACTCCGGCAATAGTAAAAAATACAAAAACGTATTGCTTCCAATCAAGCTTTTCTTTAAGGAATATCCTTGAAAGCAGAAGCGCCACAACACAGACAGATGAAATTACAGGTGCGGCGGCGGCTCCGTTACCGCTCATTGCATAAACGTATGTAAACTGTCCTCCGGTTTCACATATTGCGGCAGCGAGTTTATTTCCCTGATGCGGCAAATTGAAATCCACTTTTCTTATTCTCATAAAGATATAGAGTATCAACGCGCATATCGCAAAAGTAAGCTCGTAGGTCGTATTTGCGACAAGTTCAAGAGTATCTTCGGTAACGTTTATAAGCGGTGTCGTTTCCACATCATCAAGGTAATATACGTCAAGGAAGCTTCCGAAAGCATCAAGTAGCGCATACAAAAACGGCATCATAAACGCAATTATCGCCATCTTTTTTCCGATTTTCTTTTTTCTGTCCGTGCTTCCGCGGTTTTCGAGGAAACCTATTCCGAGAATACCTATAACGATGATAATTATCGCAATAACCGAGCCTTTCGCAAGTCTTTCCCCGAGTATGAAGAAACAAAGTAAAGAGCATATCGCTCCGGAGATATTTTCGATAGGATCGGAAATTGACTCCTCGATAAAGCGCATACCGAAAAACGAAAACGCCATTGAAACAATATAAAGCAAAGATACCGGAAGATACATCAAAAGATTTACCGGATCATAGTTCATATCACAGGTTATAAGGCTGAATATCGCATGAACGCCCATAACTCCGCCAACGCAGACGCAGGTTTTCAGATGGGCATATTTTTCATTCGGATCGGCGCCCCTTTTATAAAAAAGTTCGGCAAATCCCCAAATGAGAGTTGATGCAATTGCATATACAAACCACATAAAATATTCCCCCGAAAATAAAATCTCAATTTATAATACCGCTATATTTCGAGTTCGTCAATACGGCTTATTATATTCTTTTGGCGTTCATAAAACATAAGCTCTTTACTATGGGCAAAATATTCATCTGAACCGTAGCGGCTTATGAAATACGAAGTATAGAAACCGGAAGTAAGCTCCGTTACAAAAATGAGCATCTCCTGCCCTTC
>JAZLFU010000113.1:0-3507 GCA_045615915.1 Oscillospiraceae bacterium | reverse complement strand
CTGTTGCTGGCGGCGTCCATTTCGGTTATATCGAGCAGGGAGCCGTCGTCTATTCCGCGGCAGACGGAACATTCGCCGCAGGGTTCGCCGTCCTTTTCATTGGGGCAGTTTATCGCCTTGGCGAGTATTTTCGCGCAGGTGGTTTTGCCTATTCCGCGGCTTCCGGTGAAGATATAGGCGTGGCCGAAGGTACCATCGGCGACCTCCTTTGAAAGTACGGAGGTAATATGTTCCTGACCGACAACATCTCTGAAAAAGCGCGGCCTGTATTTCCTATATAACGCCTGGTACATAAAATTGCCTCCTTTACAATCGGTAAATACGCCATTTGTTAATAGACATATATAGCATCCCTTTACACAAGGGAGCCTTTGGTATGCCACTTTTTGACAAGGGAGCGTAAAAGGTTTTTTTCAATAAAAAAGCGCAGATATGGGCTTTGTCATACGGCACACAGATTTATCTGCGGCACCCAAAAATACCGCTTAATGCTGCTCGGTTCCCCGCCTGACATGGTTCACAGCTTTTTGTCGCACAGGACCCGCATACCGCATGGCAAAGCGCATATCCGCGCCGTCATAAAACTAAATTATTCTTCTTCGGAAGCTTCCTCATCGGGAAGATCTTCGTCGGTTATGATCTCTTCATCGGGGAAATCGTCATAAAGCTCATCTTCCGCTTCTTCAAGAGATTTTTCTTTGTATTTGAAGAAAAAATATGCGGCGGCGGCGCCAGCTGCAATAAGTGTAAGGGCACCTACTACGATTCCAATAACAGTACCGAATTTCATAACTCTTTCGTCCTCCGTAACAGATTTTATTTTATCTTTAACAGATTCGCATTTGAGCTTTGCCGAATGGAGTCTGTCATTGAAGTTATCATAAGCGTTGACGACTTTTCTCATTGTTTCTATCATGTTTTTTACTTTTGCGCTCACAGAAAAAGGCCGCCTTTCATCATTGGTATTTTATATAATACCATATTATTTTATTTTCGGCAAGTATCAAAGCTGATTTTTTACAATTTAATCATAATTTAGTTCCGATATTCCGTCGCAGATATCTTTAAATACCGGAGCGGCAAAGTCTCCGCCGGATTCCATACCCTCCGCAAAGACGGCTATGGCGTATTTTGGGTTTTCTGCCGGGTAAAATCCGATGAACCAGGCGTGCACCGTTTCTTTTCGGTCGGGATCAAACTGTCGGGTTTGCGCGGAGGCCGTTTTTCCGCCGGCGGAACCCGTTTCCGGCTTCGCAAGAGTCCCGCTTCCGTCTTCTACTACGGAAGTCATCATCTCCCGTATCTTCGCGGCGGTATCTTCGCTCATCACCCTGTTCTTTTCATAGACGGTGTATGGAGTAAAATTTCCGTCCCTGTCATAAGTTCCGCTTACAAGCGAAGGTGTTACCGCAAAACCTCCGTTCGCGAAAGCGGAGACCAGTACCGCCATATGAAGCGGCGTTGCCATAAGCTTTCCCTGGCCGAAAGAGAAACTCGCGAGGGCGGCTTTCGAATACAGCTCATCTCTTTTCGGAAGCTTTCCGGCGGAGGTGAAAAAGTCCGGCGCAAGCTCAAACGGGGAAGCGAAGCCGAGGTTTTTTGCGGTTTCAAGTATCCTCTCCGCGCCGACGGAAAGTCCGAGGTCGATAAAATACGGGTTGCAGGAAACCCGAAGCGCCGCCGGCATATCAATAACACCGTGGCCGTATTCCCAATGGCAATGAAAGTCGATATCCTCAACGGTTATGGTATGCTCGCAGTCATAGGTACGGGCAGTGGATATGCCGTTTTCGAGAGCCGAAGCCGCGATAAGCAGTTTCCAGGTGGAGCCTACGGTATATGCGGAAAAAGCCCTGTTTACAAAAGGAGAATCCGCGGAATCAAGGGCGGCGGAAAGGTCGGCGGGAGAAAACGCCGGAACGGAAGCCGCGGCGAGTATCTCTCCGGTATCCGGCTTCAAAACAACCGCCGCGCCCTTCGGTATTTTCTCTTTGAGCACCGTTTCGGCTATTCTCTGTATTTCGCTGTCGAGCGTGAGCACCACTCCGGAGAGGTTTTCGTTTTCCGAAGCGGAAATTTCGATGCTTTCACCTTTCATAAGGGCGCCTACGCCGTCTGTGGAATACCGTGCCGAAACAGTTCGAGCACCGCTTTTCAGAAATTCGTTGAGGCTCTTTTCAATTCCGGAAACTCCTTCGCCGTCCCGCAGGTAGCCTATGATATGGGGAGCAAGCTGGCTTTCGGAATAGCGGAGAGGCGCGGTAAAATTATATATTCCGTTTCCGTTTATTATTCCGCCGCCGGTGTCTATTATTTTCGGAGAGTAGTTTTCCATGGCTTTGGCGAAGTCCTCGTCGGAGAGAACGGATTTAAGGGCGGAAACATCGGCGATTTCCGGGAATACTATTGCTTTTCGGGTGTTTGATTCGTTCACAAGAGGAATAAGGTTTCGGTCATAGATAGTGCCGCGGCCTTCGGAAGCGGTGAGAACGCGGCTGCTTTGGAGCACCGCGGCAGAGGTTTCCGATTTCGCGCCGAGATAGATGACTCTCATACAGATATATCCGAGGGAGAGCACCATAACGCAAAAAAGGCTTATTATTCTTTTGTTCATGGCGGTAAAACCTCTTGAAAGAAGTATTTTCAGCCATGAGTTTTGGCAAATATAAATAAAATAATCAAAAAATACGAAAAAAGCACTTGACTTTATGATTTAATGTTGATATAATAACTCTTGCATTTGAAATGTGCGGCAGTGCTGGAATAGGCAGACAGGCACGTTTGAGGGGCGTGTGTCTTTGACGTACGGGTTCAAGTCCCGTTTGCCGCACCAAATCAGGATTGCAATTTTGACAAAGATTGCAATCCTCTTTTTTTGCCAAAAACGCCGAAATACAGGCTATTTCAGTATATTCAGCCCTACAGACCACAAAAGGCATCCAAAATCGGAGCATTCCGGCTTGAGATGTCTTTCCTTTTTCAAGGATGACCGCTCTTTGCGTTACGAAAATTAACGATTAAACACAAGCGGAAAGCTGTCATTCCTCTTTCAATCCGGCATAATAATCGCCGTATAATTGCTCCAAAAACCCGGAATCCTACGGTAATTATGATATGATTACCGTAGGATTCGTCATTTGCAGGGAAAGAATCGAACATTTTTGTACGGTCAGAACAGTAAAATGATTCTTACCTATTGACAAATCGAAAAACATCGATATAATATATAGTGTGATTACAAGTTCGCTTGAAGGAGGTGTTCAGATGGAGCTTGATGAAAAGCGTACTCCCATTGTTTTCAAAGCATTATGCGATGAAAACCGTGTTCGGATACTGAAGTACTTGATGGGCGGTGAGAAACGCGCCTGCAAGCTGCTGGACGATCTGAATATCGCACAGTCTACGCTTTCCCACCATATGAAGATACTGACCGATTCCGGTCTGGTGGTTGGACGAAAAGAAGGCAAGTGGATGCACTACTCCATTTCTTCAGACGGTATTGACATC
>JAZLFU010000112.1:0-1887 GCA_045615915.1 Oscillospiraceae bacterium | reverse complement strand
AAGAGTAATTTTCACATCTGTAAGTTGAGCACCGGTAAGAACTCCTATATGACTTTTTTCCGCAAGGTGAGTAAGAACGAGTCTTTGCCAGTTCTTTCCCAAAATCTCTTCACGGCAATTACTTTCGATTACAATTCCGCTTCCGGGTTCACCCGGTTCCAAAAGCAAGTGTACTTCGGCATAATGGCGAAGCGGTTCAAAATGCCCAACTCCCTCAACTGCGTTGGCAATCGTTTCTTTATATATTATTTTTCCTGCTCCGAATTCCACCGCAATTCCAAAACGTTCTTCAATAAGGCTTTTCAATATTTCAGCCTGTATCTCTCCCATAAGATGAACATTTATTTCCTGAAGCTTTTCATTCCATATAACTTTCAGCTGTGGATCTTCTTCTTCAAATTGGCGCAATTTTTGAATAAAATCTCTAGCATCAACCGTTTCAGGCAAAATGATTCTATAAGTCAATACCGGTTCCAAAACAGGTTCAAAATGCTCTTTGTTATTCCCCAATGTTTGTCCGGGATAAGTTTTCGAAAGCCCTAAAATTGTACAAACGCTTCCGGCAAAAACTTCATCCAAAGATTCAAACTTCGCTCCGGAATATTGCCTTATCATATTTATCTTTTCTTCAACAGTTTCTCCTGAATTTTTATCCGCATAAGAAACAGTCGAACGTACTTTCAAACTTCCGCCTGTAACTTTCAAATAAGTAAGACGATTTCCTTGTTGATCTCTTGCTATCTTAAAAATCTTCGCTCCGAATTCATTAGAATAATGTTTTTCGGTTGTATATTTATTTATTATTTCTATGAAATCGGAAACTCCGTCAAGATTAAGAGCTGAACCAAAGAAACAAGGAAATACTTTTCTCTCATTTATCAATTCAGAAATATCACTGGTATCTATTTCACCGGTTTCAAGGTAACTTTCCAAAAGCTTTTCATCACAAACAGAAATATTCTCAAAAAACACGTCATTTTCATTTTCGAAATCTACACAACTGTCTGAAAACTCCTTACGCAAGCTGTTAAGTATTTCTTCTTTACACGTTCCGTCAAGATCCATTTTATTGACAAATATAAAAGTCGGAACATCATACTTTTTCAGTAGTTTCCAAAGTGTTTCCGTATGCGCCTGAATACCATCTTTTGCGCTTATCACAAGTATTGCGTAATCAAGTACCTGTAATGTACGCTCTGTTTCTGACGAAAAATCAACGTGTCCCGGAGTATCAAGAAGCGTTATTTCGGAATTATCAGTTTTTATCATGGCTTGCTTTGAAAAAATGGTTATGCCTCGCTCACGCTCCTGCAAAAAATTATCCAGAAACGCATTTTTATTATCAACTCTTCCGAGTTTCTTTATTTTCCCCGTTTCATATAGCAATGCCTCGGAAAGAGTAGTTTTTCCGGCATCTACATGAGCAAGTATTCCTATAACCAATTTTTTCATAAATCATTCCGCTTTCATCTTAATTACATTTATTATAACATAATTTTCAAAGATATTGTATCATAAAATAAAAAAAGAGCCACAGTACAATCCGTACCATGGTTCTTAAATTCAAATTATGCTTTACCGTTGCAGCCGAGAACATCAACAATCTTATGTCTTACCATTTCTTTGATATTTTCTCTTGCTGGTTTAAGATACTGTCTTGGATCGAAATGATCCGGATGCTCCATAAGATGTTCACGAACAGAAGCGGTGCAAACAAGACGAAGGTCGGAATCTATATTGATTTTGCAAACCGCCATCTTTGCCGCTTCACGAAGAAGCTCTTCCGGAATACCTATTGCATCCGGCATCTGACCGCCAAATTCATTTACTACCTTTACCCATTCCTGCGGAACGGAAGAAGATCCATGAAGAACTATCGGGAAACCG
>JAZLFU010000111.1:0-2058 GCA_045615915.1 Oscillospiraceae bacterium | reverse complement strand
GGAACTTTACGGATACAAAGTAAGATATAACTATGAACGTGACCATAATGCCTGTATAATCTGGTCCGGTTGTTTTGAAAACAACAACAAAGATATGGCAACTGAAATTACTTCTCCGTGTTACTCTCTTGATATACTTCCTACACTTTGCAATCTTTTCGGTGTCGAGTACGATTCAAGACTTCTCGTTGGCAGAGACGTGCTTTCCGATACTCCCGCCCTCGTTGTATGGCCGGATTTCAGTTGGAAAACCGATATCGGATATTATAACTACAATACCAACGAATTTATTCCGTCAGATGAAAACGTTCCTTACAATCAGCAATATATAGATTCAGTAAACAACACGGTAAAAAATAAAATAAATTATTCAAAAGCAGTTCTCAATTACGACTATTTCAAAATAATAAAAGATGAATAAAAAAGGCCTCCGCTTTTTGTATGCGGAGGCTTTTAATTTATGCCGCTATTTCTTTTTTCTCTTTTATTTTGTACAATATAAATCCCATTACAAAACCGATTATTGCAGGGCATATCCAACCCAGACCGTATTCAAAGAACGGAAGATATTTTGAAACTGCAACAGTTATCTTATCTAATATTTCAGTATTTTGTATTCCACTTCCTTTAAGCGTTGAAGAAAGAGTATTTATAAAATCAAACAAAGCCGCAAAAAGTGTAAATCCAGTAGTCCATATGTAAACCGTATGGCTTCCGTCAAAATATTTTTCTATAAGCGCAAGAATAATAAGAGTCATTGCAAGCGGATATATAAACATAAGAACGGGTACGCAATATGATACTATCGTAGAAAGCCCAAAATTGGCTATTCCGAATGAAACCAAACAAAAAACAACCGTCCAAACGGTATACGTTGGACCTTTTGGGAACATATTTACAAAGGCTTCGGAACAACTCGTTACAAGTCCTATAGCTGTTTTAAGGCATGCAATAGTTACTATCGCAGTCATAAGAATCGCTCCTACTGATTTAAAATAATAATTAGCCATAACGCCGAGCACCGCGCCGCCATCTGCACATTCTCCGCAAATAGAACTGCTTTGTGCCGCTACAAATGTAATTAAAAAATAAATAATGCCCATAAAAAGGCAGCTGAAAACACCGGCTTTTACGGTACTCATTGCAACTCTCTCCGGCTCTTCTATACCCTGTTTTTTTACTACGCTTACAATAACTATACCAAACGCAAGTCCCGCAAGAGCATCAAGAGTATTATAGCCTTCAAGGAAACCGTTAAAAAAAGCTTTCCCCTGTTCCGAATAATTTTCGGTTGGAGTTACTTCTGTAAAACCTGTTATTGGGTTAATAACCGCTGCCATAATAAGAACCGCAAGGAAGCATAGAAATACCGGATTGAGTATTTTTCCTATCCAAATCATGATCCCGTTCGGTCTTAAAGAAAACAAAAGCACCAATACAAAAAACACAAACGAAAAAATCGCAAGCGCAAGACCTTGATTTTCGGTTTTAATTAGGTTTACCGCACCTACCGAAAATGATGTACTTGCACAACGCGGAATCGCAAATAAAGGCCCTATTGTCAGATAAAGAAGAATACTGAAAAATAGTCCGTATTTTTTATTTACCTTACTTGCAAGGTAATATACACCGTTACATTTGCTTATTCCAAGCGCCGCAACAGCCAAAAGCGGAAGTCCCACAGCGGTAATGAAAAGTCCTATATATGCCATAATAAGACTACTTCCGGCATCAATACCAAGCTTTGCCGGAAAAATAAGATTACCTGCGCCGAAAAACATTCCGAAAAGCATACTTGTAATCGCTATTGTTTCTCTGACAGTCAAATTCTTCTTCATCAGACACCCACCTAAAACATACTAATATTTATTATAATACATTTATTTCTTCCATAATGCAAGTTATTTTATGTTTAGTTCCAACTAACCAAAAACTTTTTTCATAATTTCATCGGCAGAATCGTATAAAACAAAAAAACGCTGACTTTTAACAAAATCAACGTTCTTTTTTGCTGTCCATTTATAAAATATTTACTTACATATTTTATTTTTGTAGTAA
>JAZLFU010000110.1:0-7020 GCA_045615915.1 Oscillospiraceae bacterium | reverse complement strand
AACATACGTTGCGAAGCTAATCAAAAAGGGATATAAAGTAGCTATTTGTGAGCAAATGGAAGATCCTGCACTTGCCAAAGGTCTTGTAAAAAGGGATATTATACGAGTTATAACTCCGGGAACAGTTGTAGAGAACTCGATGCTTGAAGAAAGTTCAAATAACTATATATGTAGCCTTTATATTGATGACAAATCTTTGGGAATTTGTTTTTGCGACGTTACAACGGGAGAACTTAAATGCACCGGAGGAGAAAATTTAAATAATATCGAAAATAAAATAATTGAAGAAGTAAGCCGCTATAAACCGAGTGAAATATTATTTAATGAGAAATTCCTTGATTGTAAAGAAGCCGGAAATTTTATTAAAGAACGTTTAAACTGCATGGGTGAACTTATTGATGAAACGGACTACAACGATAGGTTTGTGGAGCAAACGATTTATAATCATTTTGAGCACCATAGTACAAAAGAATTGGGATTTTCGTTAAAACAGGAAGTAAAATGCGTTTCCGCCCTTTTAAACTATCTTTATAAAACTCAAAAGAACGGTGTCGGCCGCATATCCGGAGTGCAGTTCTATTCTGATGGCGCATATATGAAGCTTGATCTTTCCGCGAGAAGAAATCTTGAACTTACGGAAACTATTCGCGGAAGGGAAAAACGAGGAACACTTCTTTGGGTGCTCGATAAAACAAATACGGCAATGGGAAGAAGACTTCTTCGTTCTTATATTGACAGACCTCTTCTCGATCCTGTAAAAATAGGAAAAAGACTTTCAGCGGTTGAATGTTTTGTAAATGATCCTATGCTTTCCGAAGACGTTGCTGCGGAGCTTTCCGGTATTTACGATCTTGAAAGAATGATTACAAGAATAGTATTTGGAAACGCAAGTCCGCGTGAATATAAAACTCTGGCGGCGAGTATTGAGCATCTTCCGAAAGTAAAAGGTTTGATAAAAGGAAAGAATTCTTCACTTTTATCAGATATTTATTCTTCACTTGATCTTTTGGAAGATATAAAAAATCTTATTGACGTTTCAATAACGGAAGAACCTCCCGTTACTCTGAAAGACGGAGGAGTTATTGCATCGGGATATAATGACGAACTTGACGAATTAAGAGATCTTGTAACAAATATAAAAGATAAGATTACCGAAATTGAGATATCCGAAAAAGAACGCACGGGTATTCCAAAACTGAAAATAGGATATAATAGGGTTTTTGGATATTACATTGAGGTTTCTAAATCATATCAGAATCTTGTTCCGCAGGAGTATATACGCAAGCAAACTCTCGCTAACGGAGAAAGATATATAACCCAAGAACTCAAAAAGCTTGAAGAAAGAGTGCTTGGTGCTCATGATAAAATTCTTGTTCTCGAATCACAACTTTTCGAATCCATACGTGCTCAAATTTCTTCGCAGGTACAAAGAGTACAAGCTACTGCCGATGCAATAGCGTCGCTTGACGTTTTGATTTCTTTTTCGGAAGTTTCTTTGAAAAACGGATATTGCAAACCTACTGTTGATTTGGGAGATATACTGGAAATTACCGAAGGACGCCATCCCGTTGTTGAGCAAATGCTTCATGGGGTACCGTTTGTTCCGAATGATGTTCTCCTTGATAACAGAGAAAATCAGGTAGCCGTGATTACAGGTCCTAATATGGCAGGAAAATCGACATATATGCGTCAGGTGGCGCTTATTACCATAATGGCACAGATAGGCTGTTTTGTACCGGCAAAAACTGCTCATATAGGAATTGTTGACGGAGTATATACCCGTGTCGGAGCTTCCGATGATCTTTCAGCGGGCCAATCTACTTTTATGGTTGAGATGAGCGAGGTTGCGGATATTCTTAAAAATGCAACTTCGAAGAGTCTTTTAATCTTGGATGAAATAGGACGCGGAACAAGTACGTTTGATGGAATGAGTATTGCTCATGCTGTACTTGAGCATATTGCAGACAAAAGGAGACTTGGTGCAAAAACACTTTTTGCAACTCATTATCATGAGCTTACAGATCTTGAAAACGTATATCCGAACATAAGGAATTACAATGTTGCTGTAAAAAAACGCGGAGAAGATATTACTTTCCTAAGAAGAATAATAAACGGAAGTGCAGATGATAGTTACGGAATTGAAGTTGCGAAGCTTGCGGGAATTCCTAATAGTGTAGTTAAGCGCGCAAGAGAGATTTTGGAAAACCTTGAGGCAGGCAAAGAAGTTGAAAAAATTGCAAGGATGCAGGACAACAGCAATGTTGAAGGACAAATGAATCTATTTTCCGGAATAGAGAGCGATGCTGAAAAAATAATAAGAAGAACAGATGTTGAAACGCTTACTCCAATAGAAGCTCTTAACCTTTTATATGAACTGAAAAGTATTGTAAAAAACTGATTGTGTGGTGAGATTATGCCGAAAATAAATGTGCTTGATAAACATATTGCGGAACTTATTGCGGCAGGAGAGGTAGTAGACAGACCGGCTTCTGTTGTTAAAGAGCTTGTTGAAAACTCTATGGATGCCGGTGCAACGAATATTACTGTTGAAATACAAAACGGCGGCAACACATATATAAGAGTAACAGATGACGGTTGCGGTATAGAGCCGGAAGATGTTCCTAAGGCATTTTTGCGTCATGCAACGAGCAAAATTCAAGATGAGATGGATTTGGAAAGCATACATACTTTCGGTTTCCGCGGTGAAGCGCTTGCATCTGTTGCGGCAGTATCTCACGTGGAGATATTAACAAGAACTCACGGTGCAGAAATGGGCTGTTGCTGTGCGGCAACCGATTGTGAAATAGAAGAAGTAACGGAAGCGGGTTGCCCGGAGGGAACAACAATTATAGTCAGAGATTTATTTTACAATACTCCCGCACGTCAAAAGTTTTTGAAAAAGGATGTTTCCGAATCCAATGCGGTAGAGCAGGTTGTAGAAAAACTTGCGCTTTCTCATTCTGAAATAAAATTCAGATTTATCCGTGATAATGAAGTAAAATTCACAACTTATGGCAATAACGATATGCTTTCGGTAATATTTTCAATTTATGGAAGAGAATATGCCAATAATATGCTCAATGTCAATTATTCAAAAACAGAGAATAAAAAAATTTCTGTTTCCGGATATATAACAAAGCCGGGAGCATCAAAATCCAACAGAGCATTTCAGGTGTTTTTTGTTAATAAAAGATATGTAAAAAACAAACTTATGTCTGCTGCCATAGAAGAAGCGTTTAAAGGCTGTTCAATGGTTGGAAAATTTCCGGGTTGCGTTATCAATGTGGAAATGCCTCCGGAAGCCGTTGACGTAAATGTTCATCCTACAAAAGCGGAAGTTAGATTTGTAAACGAAAAAGAAGTATTTGACCTTATTTATTATGGAGTTAAATCTGTTCTTGATACAAAAGATTTATCTGTTGTTTTAGAAGAATCCAAAAAGAATAATAAAGATTTTTGGGAAAGAAACTTTAATAAAGAAGATCGTGAATACTTTGAAGAAATCGTCAAACAGACTACACTTCCTCAAATTTCACCAGATAAACCCGTTGATGTTAAATATGATGTGGTTGATTACGTTTCTGATGTAAAGTCAGAAGCTTTTACAGAGACACCATATAGAATTGATGAAGACATTTCTCATAGCGTACAGTATCAGATCAGAAAAGTTGCAGATAATGCGATTAACAACGGAGAAGAAATACCTGTTGAATGCATAGAAAGTATAAAAGCAATGAAAGCTGCCGGAGCACCGGTTCCGAATTTGCCGAGAAAAATAACGGATGATGATTTTCCGCTTGGTAAACTTAAATACGTCGGCGAAGTTTTCAAAACCTATATATTGCTCGAATCAGTAAATGAACTTATATTTATTGATAAACATGCGGCGCACGAGAGAATGCTGTACGAAAAACTGCGCTCAAAAGAAAAAGCATTTGACGGACAAGTTTTATTAAAGCCGATAACCTGTACTCTCGGAAAGGAGCAATGCGAAGCAGTTATTGAAAATCCGGATGAGTTTGAACGTTTCGGGTTTGAAATAGACGATTTTGGGAATGGAAGTATCCTTGTAAGGACTTTGCCGTTTTGGGTATCTCAAAAGGAAGCAGAAAATGTTATAAGCGAGATTGCAGATTCGCTTATATCCTGCAAACACGATATTACGCCTGAAAAACTCGATAAACTTTATGCAAGTATTTCATGCAGAGCTGCAATAAAGGCAAATGATAATAATTCGGAGTTTGAACTTGAAAAAATAGTCAACGTGCTTTTGAATGATCCCAATATAAAATATTGTCCTCACGGAAGACCTATTTCAGTAAGTATAAGCAAAAACAAGCTTGAGCATATGTTCGGGCGTTTGCAATAAGGGATTATGCGATGCAAGAAAAAATACGTTTAGTCGCAATAGTAGGGCCGACTGCTTCTGGTAAGACAGGAACTGCGGTTTATGTTGCCGAAAAACTTAACGGTGAGATAATTTCTGCGGATTCTATGCAGATTTATAAAGAACTTTCAACAGGTACCGCAAAACCGACTGTTGAGGAAACGAGAAATATTCCTCATTATCTGATAGATTTTAAAAGCATTTATGACGAATATTCAGTTGCAGATTACGTAAATGATGCGAAATGTGCAATAGAAAATGTTTTTGAAAAAGGTAAACTTCCGATAATTTGCGGAGGAACCGGGCTTTACGTTGACTCACTTTTGACCGGAACCGAGTTCGCGGAAATAAAAACAGATTTTAACGTCAGAAATGAACTTTTACGTTATGCTGATGAGCATGGAAAAGAAGCTCTTCATGATATGCTCAAAGAGATTGATCCCGAAATAGCGGAAAAGATACATTTTAATAATGTCGGAAGAGTTGTCAGAGCTATCGAGGTATATAAATCTACCGGTAAAAAAATGTCGGATTTGCAAAAGCTTTCACGAATGGCTGAATCACCATATGACGTTTGCTATATCGGTATAGGTTTTAGAAACAGAGAAATATTATACTCAAGAATAGAAAAAAGAATTGATGAAATGCTTGAAAATGGACTTGAAAATGAGGCAAGATATCTTTTTGAGCATGAGAACGTGGGCACAGTATCGCAGGCAATAGGATATAAAGAGTTTTATCCATATTTTAAAGGTGAAATCAGTTTTGAAGAGGCCGTTGATACATTAAAAAAGGAAACAAGACATTACGCAAAAAGACAGCTTACGTGGTTTGGCAGAAACAAAAATATAAATTGGATCTATGCTGATGATTATAAAACAAGAGAAGATTGTTATTTAAAAATTATTGAAACTATAAATGAGCATTGGAGCGTAGAATGAAAAGTAAAATGATAAAAGTGTCGGCATTTTTTCTGTCGGCGTTCCTGCTTGTATATGCAGGTTATCAGATTTGGAGATTTTTTTATAATCCGTATAATACAGAAATAGCGGTAAATTTTTCAGTAAGCGAATCTCTTCATGTAAACGGAATCGCCGTAAGAACCGAAACCGTTATTGAAGATAGCTATGACGGAAGTATAAGCTACGTTTATCAGGATGCGGAGAAAGTATTGAAAAACAGGGTTTTGGCTTATACTCATGCTTCAAACGATACCGTTAATAAAATTTCAATTTTGGATGACCTTGAAAAAGAACTTGATCTGCTGAAAGAAGCAAACAATAATGTTTCTCAACTTTACGGTTCTTCAGAGTATATAAATACGCAACTCGGATCTTCGGTTTCGGATTTTTCGGGATATATTATAAAAAATGATTTATCTGGCTTTAGCGATATAAAAAATAAATTGCTTCTTTCGCTTAATAAAAAGAATGCCTTGGTAGGTAATGAAAACCATTTTGAAGAAAGAATAGCTGCGCTTGAAAACGATTATAATACGTTAAAAGAGCAGATAGATGCAGATGCTTCGGGAACTATTTCTTCTCCCAAAACGGGTTATTTTATTTCTGAAATAGACGGTTTTGAAAACTTGATAGATAAAGATAGCCTTTTTGAAAAAAGTGTTTCGGAAATTGAAAAAATTATTGGAACAGAAGTTGTTCCTATGGAGCAAAAAGTGGGGAAAATAGCAGATAATTATAAATGGTATTATGCTATTTCAGTAGATAAAGATAAAGCGGAAATGTTTAAAGAAGGCAAAACGTTAAAAGTTAATTTTGACGGAATAAATTATACCGTTGAACTTTCGGTGGATTCAAAGATTACCGATGATACGAGCGAAAATGTTATTGTAGTTTTGCTTTGTGAAATGTTTACTCCGGAACTTGCATCGTTAAGACAGATAAGCGCTGATATTATTTTCAATACTCTTACCGGACTTCGAATATCAAATGATGCCATAAGATTTGATAATGAACAGAATATCGGTGTTTATGTTCTTGATAGGCAAGAGGTAAAATTTAAAACCATTGATATAATTTACAGCGGAAACGGTTATAGTGTTGTAAAAACAAATAAAGGCCAAAATACGGCTTTGCAGCTTTTTGATGAGGTATTTGTGGGAGGAAATGATTTGTATGTCGGAAAAGTTGTTGACTGATGTAAAAAAAACATTCCTTGAAGTAAAGAATAGAGTTAAAGACGCTGCAAAAGAAGTCGGAAGAGATGAAAATGAAATAACCGTTATGGCAGTTACAAAGACTGTGAATCCGAAAAGAATTAACGAGGCAATTTCAGCCGGATGCGGTTTGCTTGGAGAAAATCGTGTTCAGGAGTTTTTGGAAAAATACAATGAATATGACAAAGAGGCGGATATTCATTTTATAGGGCATTTACAGACAAACAAAGTAAAATATATTGTTGATAAAGTCAGTATGATAGAGTCTGTTGACTCAATAAAACTTGCAGAAGAAATAGACCGAAGATGTGCCGAAATCGGAAAGAAAATGGATATTCTTCTCGAAGTAAATATAGCTGATGAAACAAACAAAAGCGGTTTTGCTTATGATGAAATTGAGAGCGCAGTTGATGAAATTGAGAGATTTTCCAATTTACGGCTTCGCGGTTTTATGACA
>JAZLFU010000109.1:0-2851 GCA_045615915.1 Oscillospiraceae bacterium | reverse complement strand
GGATTACGAGGATTTAGTAAATAAAGCGGCAAAAAAATATGACGTTCCCGTATCCGTTATATATGCTGTAATAAAGACTGAAAGCAAATTTGATGCAAATGCCGAAAGCTATGTAGGAGCAAGAGGCTTAATGCAGCTTATGAAAATAAGCTATGAGTGGATAGACAGCGTAAGAGGTGTTTCCGGCGCTTCCTGGGATGATTTGTATAAACCGGAAGTCAATATAGATTATGGGACCTGGCTTCTCCGCTATCTTTACGATGAGTTCGGCTCCTGGGAAACGGTTTACGCCGCATATAACGCGGGCATAACAAAAGTGAAAACCTGGCTTAAAAATCCCGAATATTCCGATGACGGAAAGACGATAAAGAACATTCCTTCCGAATCTGTTTCAAAATATATTGAAAAAGTCAGTTCCAACCGAAAAGGCTATATGAGCGCTTACGGTTTCGACTGATAAAATATAAACCACACAAAGGAGAAGATAAAATGAGCGAAAAAGAAAAATCCGCAGGTCAGCTCCTTAAAGAGAAACTTTTAAGAAGCCCCAAAAATGCCGGCGAAACTCTTTCCGATGAGGAAATAAAAGCCGCATTCGATTATTGCGAGCCTTATAAAGATTTTATAAGCCACTGCAAAACCGAGCGTGAGTTTGTTGATTGGTGTATTCCCGTTCTTGAAAAAGAGGGATTTGTTCCTTTTGAGCCGGGCAAAAAATACGTTGCGGGAGATAAAGTTTACATAAATAACCGCAATAAAGCTTTCCTTTTTGCAAAAATAGGAAGACGTCCTCTTGAAGAGGGTATGCATATTGCCGCGGCGCATATCGATTCTCCGCGCCTTGATCTCAAACCCAATCCGCTTTATGAGGAACAGGAGCTTGCTCTTTTGAAAACTCATTATTACGGCGGAATAAAGAAATATCAGTGGACTGTAATTCCTCTTGCACTCCACGGCGTCATAGTTAAGAAAGACGGAACTTCTCTTACCGTTACGGTCGGCGAAGACGAGAGCGAGCCTGTATTCTGTGTTACCGACCTGCTTCCGCATCTTGCAAAAGAGCAGATGGAAAGAAAGCTTTCCGAAGGAGTAAAGGGCGAAGAACTCAATATTCTTGTCGGCTCTATGCCGTTCAAAGATGATGAAGTAAGCGAAAAAGTAAAACTCAATATTGCGAATATTCTCTTTGAAAAATACGGAATCGTCGAAGAGGATTTCGAATCCGCTGAACTTACTCTCGTTCCTGCCGGGAAAGCAAGGGACGTAGGTTTCGACAGAGGACTTATCGGCGCATACGGTCATGACGACAGAGTTTGCGCATACGGCGAACTCACCGGTATCCTTGCTTCCGATCCGGAATATACCGCCGTTGCCTGCTTTGCAGATAAAGAAGAGACCGGTTCCGACGGACCTACCGGAATGAACGGTAAAATGCTTTCCTATTTTGCAAAGGATCTCGGTGAGCCTTACGGAATTCCCGGCCACGTTATTATGGCGCACAGCAAATGCATTTCCGCTGACGTAAACTGCGCCGTTGATCCAACTTTCAGCAGCGTGAACGAAAAAGAAAACGCTTCTTATCTCAATTACGGTATCGTGGCGACAAAATACACCGGTTCCGGCGGTAAATATTCCACCAACGATGCGCCGGCAGAATACGTCGGAGAAATAAGAAAGATATTCAACGACGCAAACGTAGTATGGCAGACCGGCGAACTCGGAAAAGTCGATGTTGGCGGCGGCGGTACCGTTGCTAAATACATTTCGAGACTTATGGTCGATACCATTGACGTTGGCGTTCCGCTTCTTTCAATGCACGCTCCTATGGAGATAGCCGCAAAAATTGATATTTATATGATGCATAAAGCTTCCGAGGCATTTTACAACGCAAAATAAAATATGTATTATAAAAAAGAGCCTGAGAAATCAGGCTCTTTTGTCATATAAAAAACCGTTTTTCGTATAATTGAAAGATACGGAAAGAGGTGTTTTCCATTGATAGACGCTGTTGCAAAAAAGGCTTCGGAAATAGTTTGGAGTCCCGTTTTGATTATAATAGTGCTCGGAGCGGGAATGTGGTTCGCTTTCAAAACGAGATTTTATCAGGCAAGAAAGTTCGGGGAAGTATTAAAAGACGTTTTTAAAAGCAAAAACGGTTTCGGCGCTATGGCAACGGCCCTCGGAGCGACTGTTGGAACAGGTAATATCGTAGGAGTTGCCGCGGCGATTGCTTTAGGCGGAGCGGGCGCGGTGTTCTGGATTTGGGTAGGTGCTTTTTTTGGAATGATGCTCAAATTTGCGGAAGCATCGCTTTCGGTCAGGTACAGAGATAAAGATTGCGGCGGCGCTCCGAAATATATAGAAAGTATTTTCGGCGGGAAAAAAGTTGCGATCTTTTGGTCTTTATGCTGCATCGCGTCTTCGTTCGGAACCGGAAATATGGTACAGTCCGGAGCGGCAGCGGTAATGACAGAAAAGGCGTTTGATATACCTGCTCTGATAGTGGGAATTGTGCTTGCCGCAATTACGGGATCTGTTCTTTTCTTTGGCGCAAAAGGTGTAACAAAAACTTCGACGGTGCTTGTTACGATAATGTCTATATTTTATATTTTAGGTTCTTTTTTACTTTTGTTTAAGTTCAGAAACAACGTACCGTCAGCGTTGGCTTCGATTTTCAAGAGTGCTTTTGAACCTTTGGCGGCAGGCGGAGGAATTATAGGATTTCTTACGGCTGAATCGCTTAAGGTGGGAATAACCCGCGGTACTTTTACGAATGAGGCGGGAATGGGTTCCGCTTCTCTCGCGCATTCGGAAAGTGAAGAAACAAAGCCGTCTGTTCAGGGAAATTTCG
>JAZLFU010000108.1:0-4951 GCA_045615915.1 Oscillospiraceae bacterium | reverse complement strand
CTCTATGCTTTTTACTCCTTTTGCTTTTCTAAAACTATTCAACAACGAGCACCTTTCTTCTGTTTTTGCTATTTATGAGTATAGCATATATGCAACATTCTTTCAAGATAACACAATTTAACAGTAAGACCGTTTTTGCTAAAATAAATCAACAAAAACATTTCTTTTTGTAATCAAAAAGGGCAAAGTTATAATTCTCTGCCCTTTTTATTCATAGATATTTTCTTTTTGCATCTACAAGTCTTTCAAGTGCAGTTTCAAGCATATATTTCGGACAGGCAATATTAAATCTTTCAAATCCATCTCCGCCTCCACCGAAAATATAACCTTCATCACAAATGAAATTTGCTTTCTTTTGCATAAATTCTTCGAGTTCTTTTCCGCAAAGTCCCCATGCTCTGAAATCAAGCCACATAAGGTACGTTCCCTCAAGTCTATGTACTTTTACTTCCGGAAGCTTTTTTGCAAAAAAAGCTTCAACAAATTTTCTATTGTCATCAAGCACAGTTATCAGTTCATCAAGCCATTCTTCGCATCTGTCATATGCAAACTCGCAAGCTTTATAAGCGAAGCAATTAAGTGAAAAATATCCTCTCGCAACTGTCATTTTGTTTCTGTACTGTTCATTTGAGATAAAAGTGTTTGAAACCTGTGCTCCGGCAAGATTAAACGTTTTGCTCGGTGCGGTACAAATTGCACAGTTATCAAGATATTTTTGTTCAAATGTTCCGAAAGAAATATTTTCATACCCCGGCATAATGAGGTCTGAATGTATCTCATCTGAAATTACAAATACGTTATTTTTCAAACATATATCAGCAAGTTTCAAAAGTTCTTCTTTTTTCCAAACTCTACCTATGGGATTATGCGGATTACAAAGAATAAAGAGAGAAACGCTCGGATCTTTCGCTTTCTTTTCGAAATCTTTGAAATCAATACTGTATTCTCCGTCCTTGAGTATAAGCTCTGAATTTACAACTTTTCTTCCGTTCCACTCCGCGCACATTTTAAAGGGATAATAAACAGGCGTAAGCAAAAGGACAGCATCTTCCGGCTTTGTAAAAAGTCCTACCATTTCCTTTATCACGGGAACAATTCCGGCGCTCATTACAAACCACTGTTTTTTCGGACTAAATCCATGTCTTCTCTGCATCCATGAGATAACGCTGTCATAGTAAGCATCAGTCGCGGAGGTATACCCAAAAACCGCGTCATCAACATATTTTTTCAATCCGTCTTTTATCTCCGGAGGATTTGCGAATTCCATATCGGCAAGAGAAAAAGGAACTACATTATCATCGGCATCCGGAAGAATTTCAAAAAGAGAATTCCATTTATCAGAACCGGTATTCTTTCTGTTTATAGCAGTTTCGAAATCATACTTCATCCTGCTCAATCCCTTTCATCTGCTCGTTTATATCAGTTTCACAAGATTTCATAGCTTCAAGAGTTTTTTCAAAAAGGTCATTAAGTTCCCAACCAAGATTATCGGCTCCGGTTTTTATAATATCACGTGAGCATCCTGCGGCAAATTTTTTATCCTTAAATTTTTTCTTGATGCTCGAAACATCCATATCCATAACGCTTTTTGACGGACGCATCTTTGCCGCTGCCCAAATAAGTCCGGTAAGCTCATCTGCCGCAAAAAGGATTTTTTCCATCTGATGCTCCGGCGCAACGTCAGAACAAATTCCATAGCCGTGGCTACAAACAGCATGGATAAATCTATCGTCAAATCCTGCCTCGCGGAGAAGTTCAGGCGCTTTTACGCAATGCTCTTCCGGCCACATTTCAAAATCAATATCATGCAAAAGACCGACAGTTGCCCAAAAATCCGCTTCATCACCATACCCTTGGTCATTTGCAAACCAGCGCATAGTACCTTCTACGGTATAGGCATGGCGAATATGGAACGGAACATTGTTATACTTCTTTAAAGCCTCAAGCGCGGTATTTCTATCCATTTTAACTCCTCCTTTTTATTACTTTACTGTCCTAATTTTTCAATTATCATATCAATTATGCTGTCAAGCCATTCTCCTTTATAGATTTCAATATCTCCACAATCGCATTTTTTTGTTATCTCCTCATCAATCGGAATTTCCGCCGTTGCCTCTATCCTGTATTTTTCGGAAATTTCTTTAAGATGGCTTTCTCCAAATATGTGGTGTATTTTTCCGCAATCCGGACATTTGAAATATGACATGTTTTCAATAAAAGCGAGTATCGGAATATTCATCATTTCCGCCATTTTTACTGATTTTTCAACTATCATTTCAACGAGCTCCTGTGGGCTTGTAACTACTATTATTCCGTCAACAGGAAGTGATTGGAATACCGTAAGAGGAACATCCCCGGTTCCCGGAGGCATATCCACAAACATATAATCTACGTCATTCCAAATTACGTCCTGCCAAAATTGCTTTACAACTCCGGCAATAACCGGTCCTCTCCATACAACCGGCTCCGTATCGTCATCGACAAGAAGGTTTACGGATATAACTTCTATTCCCGTTTTGCTGACTACAGGCATAATTCCGAGTTCAGTTCCCTGCGCTTTTTCTTTAATTCCAAAAGCTTTCGGAATAGATGGTCCTGTAAGATCTGCATCAAGCACCGCCGTTTTAAATCCACGACGTTTCATTGATACTGCAAGCAAGGAAGTAACAAGAGATTTGCCTACTCCACCCTTTCCGCTTACTACACCGATTACTTTTTTTATATGAGAATAACTGTTTTCCGGAACACGAAATCCGTCTTCCTCGCTTTTGCGTGAAGAGCAATTCGCCGAACAACTTTCACAGTTATGACTGCATTCACCCATATTTATGTCCCCCATGATTTTATTTTAAATTATTATAGCACATTTTTCTTACAAAGTAAATTAAATATGACAAAAGCCGGCAATATAAAATACCGGCTTTTGACTTCATCATTTCATTAAGCTACAAACCAAATCGGTATACTCTGACGGATTTTCAATCGGAAGATCAGCAATCAGCATTGCCTGATTATAAAGTATTTTAACGTACTTTTCGGCTTTTTCTTTATCGCTGTCAACAGCATCTTTAAGCGCCGCAAAAGCTTCGCTGTCTGCGTTGAGTTCAAGAATATGCTCAACAGAGAAATTTTCAAGATCATCTCCCTGTTTTCTCATATACTTTTCCATCTCAATGCTGATATTACCGTCCGTTGTAAGACAGCAGGCGTGTGATTTCAATATCTTTGAAATTCTTGCCTCTTTTATTTTTTCTCCGATAACCTCTTTTACGAAAACGAGCACGTCTTTGTTATCTTCAATTTTCTGCTCGTTTTCTTTCTTTTCTTCCTCATTTTCCGGAATTGCGTCATCATCATTTATAGATTTAATTTCTTTACCGTCATACTCTGCTACAATGCGCATTACAAACTCATCGACTTCGTCGGTGCACCAAAGGATTTCATAACCTTCATCAAGTATTCTTTCGGTTTGAGGAAGATTTCTTATATGATTTTCACTTTCTCCGGCAGCATAATAAATGTATTTCTGATCCTCTTTCATTCTGCCTTTATATTCTTCAAAGGTTACGCTTTTCCCTTCAAAGGAAGATTTGAACATTACAAGGTCAAGAAGTGTATCCTTATGCATACCGTAGTCGGAAGCAATGCAATATTTTATCTGTTTTCCGAAGTTATTCCAAAATTGCTCATATTTTTCCGGCTCATCTTTTTGAAGCTTAACAAGGCGGGCTTTTATCTTCTTCTCTATATTGGAAGATATGGTTTTAAGTTGGCGGTCATGCTGGAGCATTTCACGGCTTATATTGAGTGACACGTCAGGGGTATCTACTACGCCGCGGACAAAACGGAAATACTCCGGCAGAAGATCTGAGCATTTATCCATAATTAGCACGCCGGAAGAATAAAGCTGAAGACCTTTTTCAAAATCTCTTGTATAAAAATCATATGGCGCTTTTGCCGGAATAAAAAGCAACGCTTTATAGCTTACAAGTCCGTCCGCATCAACACTTATGCTGCAAAGCGGATCTTCATAATCCATAAATTTTTGCTTATAGAACTCTTTATACTCATCCTCGCTCACATCATTTTTGTTTTTTTGCCAAACCGGTATCATGGAGTTAACGGTTTCCCATTCTTTATACTCTTCCCATTCCGGCTTATAGTCTTCCGGTGCATCATCAGGAGCCGATTTCTGTCTGCTCTTTGAAAGCTCCATACGAATAGGATAACGGATATAATCGGAATATTTTTTGATAAGTCTTTGCAAACCGTATTCTTCAAGATATTCACAATAGTCTTCTTCCTCGCTATCCGGTTTGATATGCATAATAACATCCGTACCAACGGATTCTTTTTTGCACTCGGCAATAACATATCCGTCAGCGCCGGAAGATTCCCATTTATACGCTTTTTCAGAACCGTATGCCTTTGATATTACGGTTATATTATCGCTTACCATGAAAGCGGAATAAAAGCCAACTCCAAACTGACCTATAACGTCAGTATCGTCATTCTTTTCGTTACCTGCAAGCTCCTGCTTGAACTTGAACGAACCGCTCTGTGCTATCGTACCGAGGTTTTTTTCAAGTTCCTCTTTCGTCATTCCGATTCCGTTATCGGATACCGTAAGAGTCCTTTCTTCTTCGTTCGGAACAACAGTAATTTTAAAATCGGAACGGTTAAGACCGACTTTATCATCTGTAAGAGAAATATAGGCAAGTTTATCTATTGCATCGCTCGCGTTTGATATAATTTCTCTTAAAAAAATCTCCTTATGTGTATATATCGAGTTTATCATAAGCTCAAGAAGTCTTTTCGATTCAGCTTTAAACTCTTGTTTTTCCATTATAGTCTGCCTCCGATTATTTTGTTTTTAGCACTCTATCGTTTCAAGTGCTAAACACATTTTACACCTTTGCTTTCAACAAATCAAGTCCTATTTGTAAACATT
>JAZLFU010000107.1:0-1154 GCA_045615915.1 Oscillospiraceae bacterium | reverse complement strand
GGTTACGCCCGCAACTATCTGCTTCCCAAAAAGCTTGCAATAGAAGCAACTCCCCAAGCGCTCAACGAGCTTAAACAGAAAGAAGCCGCAAAGGAACGCCGCCTTGCCATTGAAAAGCAGGCCGCTCTTGACGCCGCCGCTTCCGTAAAGGAAAAGACCGTTAAAATTCCCGGCGCCGCTGGCAACAACGGAAAACTCTTCGGCTCCATAACCGCCGCGGAGGTTGCCGCAGAGCTTAAAAAACAATACGGACTTGACGTTGACAAACGCAAAATAGTCCTTGAAGGAGATATAAAATCCTTTGGTACCTTCAATGCGGAGGTAAAATTCGGCTTCGGAATTTCCTCGCCGATTTACGTGCTCGTTTCCGAATGAGCGAAAAGACAGATTTTCGGAGGTGAAAAAATATGGCAAATGAAAATCCGCTTCTTCTCGGGATGGAAATGCCGTATAGCCTTGAAGCGGAGCAGAGTGTTCTCGGCGCCGTTCTCGTTGAGCCGGGCTGTCTTTCCGAGCTTGTAGAAAAGCTGAAGCCGGATTCCTTTTACCGCCCCCAGCACAAAGCGATATTTAACGAAATGGTGCGTATGTTCACCGCCGGAGAGCCGGTTGATTTCATAACGGTTTTGGAAGCGGCGAAAGAGGAAGAAATTTTCCAGAGCGAGCAGGAAGCGAAAATATATCTTTCCCACCTTATGGAAATAGTTCCTTCAATAAAAAATCTCTCCGCATACGTTGATATAATTCTTGATAAACAGCTCACGAGAAACCTTATCGAGATATCCGGCGATATTATGAACGAAGCAAGGGAGAGCGGAGCGGAAGGCCATCTGCTTCTCGATTCCGCGGAACAGCGCATCTACGATATCCGCCAGGGCAGAAACATAAAGGGGCTTGTTCCGATAAGCGATACTATAATCGAAGCCTACGACCGCATTGCGAAAATGAGCGGCGAGGACAGAGAACAGTACCTCGGAATAAAAACCGGCTACGGAATGCTTGATACCCTTATGGGCGGTCTCAACAAATCCGACCTCATAATTCTTGCCGCACGTCCCGGTATGGGAAAAACGAGCTTCGCCCTTAATATTGCGAACAACGTCGCCATTCGCGGCAAAAAGAAGGTCGCGATATTCTCCCTCGAAATGAGCAAG
>JAZLFU010000106.1:0-1641 GCA_045615915.1 Oscillospiraceae bacterium | reverse complement strand
CACTTCAACGACGGTCTTATAAAAACTTCCGTCCCTTTCGATCTCGGTTATCTGTATTCCAACGGGAACGCCGTAATATCTCGAAGTGATGGAATCTATAACTCTTCCGGTAATTCCGAGCTTCGCCCTTCCGGAAACGTAGCCGTTGGCGATAATATCCTCGGCTATGGGAATGGCGGTGGAGGTCGGTATCGCGAAACCGACGTTTTCATAATCGCTTGCGGCAAGGCCCGCGCTCGTAATTCCGATCACCTGACCGAACTCGTTTATAAGAGCGCCGCCGGAGCTTCCGTGGCTTATCGCGGCGTTGGTCTGCAAAACGGTCATCGAATATATACTGTCCTGGGTGGTGATAACTCTGTTAAGTCCGCTTATGATTCCGTTCGTAAAGCTGGACTGGAGAGTAAGTCCGCCGGGATTTCCGAGAGCGTAAACTATATCGCCCACTTCCATCATATCGGAATCACCGAGAGTTGCGGGGGTGAGGTTGGTCGCTTCGATTTTGAGCACGGCAACGTCGGTCTGGTCATCGGCGCCGATTACTTCAGCTTCGTATTCATCGCTATTATAGAGGACTACCTTTACCGCCTCGGCAGCTCTTACAACATGAGCATTGGTGAGGATATATCCGTCATCGCTTATAATTATTCCGGAGCCGGAGCTTACCGGACCGAATGAAGTCGAATACTGGTAATTTACAACGCCGACTACGCAGGGACTTACGAATTTATATACCTCTTTCGCGCTCATCGCGCCATCGGTGGTTACGGTATCTTCGCTTTCGGGGATCTCTTCAAGCTCGAATTTCGGCGTTTCGTTTTCCTCCGGCGTTTCCGTTTTGTTTTCTATGCCGGGGAAGTAGTTCCCGATAATACTTTCATTGCCGCCCTTTATCATATTATATACGCCGTACGAAGCAAGGGCGATTATACAGCAGCCGAAGAGCACCGCAATAATTATAAGGAAAATTTTGAAGCCTCTTCCGGATTTTTTGCTTACGGCTTTTCCGTTTCCGGCGCTTTCGTATTTATTGAAATCCCAGTTATAGCCGTTTTCGTAGGGGTTTGCCCCGTTATTGCTGTAATAATTAGGCGTTTGGCCCGCGTTATTATAGTAGCCGTACTGCGTTCCGTATTCACGGCGCGGATTCTCGTTCACCTTCGCGTTATTTTCCGCATTGTAACTCCGATTCGCTCCGGGATTCCAGTTCCCGGTATTGGGATCGGCGCTTCCGTCATAGGAAACGTATTTATTCGTATTCGCCGAATAGCTCCAACCGGAAGGCGCGTTGGTGTTCCTTTCCTCCGCGGCAGGCTGTTCCCCGTCATTTAAACCGGATTCCGTTTCAATTTCTTTTTCTTCAAAATCATCCATATTGAAATACCTCTTTTTAACGGTAAAGTATAAGCGATTTAAAGCGGCGTAATTTTTCCGCTCTCTATTATAATATTTTATCCGCAAAATGTGAAATAAAATTTAACTGCGGTTTAAAATTTTTCATTCGTTTTATTTCTGTTCCGTAACGGACTGCTCTTCCAGATTCCGCCTTTTGTTAAGCTCCTTTATTGATTTCGTATCGGAAGCCTCTACGGAGAAGGTGAATTCCGTATATTCGCCCTCAAGTCGGATCGTAGCCATGTC
>JAZLFU010000105.1:0-3696 GCA_045615915.1 Oscillospiraceae bacterium | reverse complement strand
TTCTGTCTCCGGGAGGGAATGGCGTTCCGAGAGCGGAATTTATTGCGAAAGCGGCTTTTTTGCCGGCTTCGATGGCCTTTATTACGGTTGACGGCCCGGTAACGCAGTCGCCGCCGGAAAAGATATTTTCAATTCCGAAGACAGAGCCGCTTTCATCAGTTAAAAAGACGCCGTCGCTCGTTTTTATTCCGCTTTCCGAAAAATGATTGCTTTCTATTGTCTGACCGATGGCGGAAATTACGATATCGGAGGGAACGGTTACATTTTGAGCACCGGAATCCTGCGGGAAGTTTTTTCCGTGCTCATCGGTTACTATGATTTGCGGAGCAAAAACGATTTCTTTTACATTTCCACGGTCATCGGATATGATTTCCTTCGGAGAGAGCAGAGCAAGCATTTCACAGCCCTCGGCAACGGCATTTTCAAGTTCTCCGGGAAGGGCTTTCATATTTTCTATTTTGCGGCGATATACACAGGTAACCTTCTTTGCACCGAGGCGTATGGCAGTTCTTGCGGAATCAATGGCAACGTTTCCGCCGCCGATTACGGTAACTCTTTTTCCGGAAAAATCAAAGCTTTCTTTTTCTTCGACCTTTCGCAGAAAATCAACCGCGGAAAAAACGCCGCCGCTTGTTTCTCCGCTTATTCCGAGCTTTTTGCCGATATGAGCACCGATTGAAATGTAAATAAAATCAAAGCTGTTTTTTATTTTTTCAAAGGTTTCGGATTTGCCTATATCGGTATCGCATTTTACCTCTATCCCGAGGGACAAAATCGTATTTACATCGTTATCGAGATAAGAGGCAGGAAGGCGGTAACGCGGTATACCGTATCGGAGCATACCTCCGAGAAGATTTCTCTTTTCGTAGACGGTTACGGAATGTCCCATAAGCGCGAGATAGTATGCCGCGGTAAGTCCGGAAGGTCCGCCGCCGATTACGGCAATGGTTTTCCCGGTATGGGGCAGTTTTTCCGGCGGGGGAACGCTTCCTGCATTTTCTGCGGCAAAGCGCTTTATTTCGCGGATATTTACCGGAAGGTCAACAGAAGACCGCCGGCAGTTTTCTTCGCACGGGTGCTCACATACAAAGCCGCATACGCTCGGGAAAGGATTGTCTTTCCGTATAAGATTTATGGCTTCCGGATATCTTCCCGCATTAGTCAGAGCTATGTAGCCGGGGATATCAACGTGCGCCGGACAACTTTTTGAGCACGGAACGGATTTGAACGACTTTTCACATGTTTTTTTATCAATATGGGAAAGGTAGTCGCTTTCGAATATCGAAAAACTTTTATAAATTATTTTCGCAGTTTCGGAGCAGACGTCATTCGAGACCGAGGACAGCGATTTTGCAATATCTTTTATATTTTCAAAATCCTGTCTGTCGGCGCAAAAATCCGTTATTTTTTTAAGGAGAGAAAGAAGCTCATCAAAGCTATTTTTTAAATACTCGTCAGTTCCTTCGTATTCGGAAATGCACGAAACTGCGAAGCTATATATCAGCTCCGCAGGACAGCTTCCGAGCAGTGCGAAATTGAAAGCCTTTTCGAGCTTTGAATACACGAAATCCGGGCTTTCGCTGCCTTTTTCAAAAATTTCCATTTTTTCTCCTCCTTTCAAAGTGTTTATGGGTTTTATTATAAAACTAATCGGGGCTTTTAGTCAATATGTCTGTTCTCGAAAAAAATATCAAAAAGCCTGAAATGATTTCTGCCAAAATAAAAAAGTGGCTCAAACCGCATGTTTAAGCCACTTTTTATAATGTCTGATCGTTTTCGGAAGGAATATATCGCATAATTTCTTCAATGCGGCAATTTAAGATACGGCATAAATCATTAATGGTGGTTGTGTTTAGAGGTTTGTTTTTTCGCAATTTGTCAATGGTGGAGCTGGAAAGGTGATGTCTGTTTATTAAAGAATAAGTGGATTCAGTCGATTTTTTAAGTGTTTCCCAAAACGGTGTATAGTCAATCAATTTTATCACCTCTAAAACAATTATATTTTAGAGTCTTCCTCTTGACTATGGTCGTTAAAAAGACTATAATATGAGTACCAATATTATGTTTCTGGAGGGCTGTTTTATGTATTGCAAAAATTGTGGCAAACCGGTGGGTGATAATCAGGAAGTGTGCCTGAACTGCGGAGTTAAAGTTGGTATGGGAAATACTCATTGCGCAAACTGTGGCAAAGAGGTAAATCCAAACGCTGCTTTCTGTATGGGGTGCGGATGCGCACTGAACCTTCCAACGGTGCAAGAAGATAAAGAAACTTCGGCTCAGCAACCGAAATCATCAGTAAATAAAAACTGGATTCCCGAGGGGAAAGATAAAGCAGTGGCGTTGGTTCTTTGCTTTTTCTTGGGATTTGCGGGAATTCATAACTTTTATTTAGGTGAAAGTAAAAAAGGTGTTTTTAAAATAATTACTGCTATCGCTTGCGGAATATCTGTTCTTTTTGCCATTATTGATCTGGTAAAAATGTTAATGGACACTTATGTTGTTGATGAAGACGCTTTTATTTGATATAGGTTTTGCGGAGGCGTTTTTATGGAAACAGAAAAAAGAAAGATAAACAGTATAGCTATAATTGCACTTGTTTTTTCCGTTCTTTCAATTTTGCTTTATCAATGGTTTAATTTGTTTCCTTCGGTATTGACGATAGTAGTGTCTATTATCGGGCTTTTTGATATAAACAAACATAATGACGGAGGAAAAGTATTGGCAATTGTTGCGATAATAATCAGTATTCTTGTTATCGTTACAACGACAACAATGAAAAACTATTGTATGAGCCATTATGATGAGGTTAACCCGATGATTCCTCAATTGCTTGGAATCGAAGATGAAATTGAAAAAAAGAAAGAAGAAAAAATAAATAAGGAATATAAAGAAGAGACGAGAAGAGCTCTTACCGAAATAGGAATAAAAAAGGTAGACGAAATTGATACTAATCTTGCCATTGAAGCCACAAAATCCATGTGGGAAAATTTGGGTAGTATTTTTTCGGGAATAGCATCTATTTTGGGTATATTTGTATAACATAGCCTGTTATCTTAAAGGAGGAATATTGATGATTTGTATGCATTGCAAAAAAGAAATTTCCGATGAAAGCAATTTTTGCAAATTCTGTGGTAACGCGATGGAAACAACACAGAAAATAGCACCAAATAATTGCGACAATCCGCAAACAAACAGTGTAGGAAACGATTCCGTTGGTTGTATTATTCTTTCCGCTGTTGTTGTGTTTAAATATATTATATTATTTGTTATTTTTGCTTTTATTATTCTATTTGAGTGTTATGGACTTAATGCTATAATGAATTTTTTAACGAATCTTTACAACAATATAATAGAATTATCTAATATGATAGAATATTTATTCGGATTTTAATCTAAAATAAGTTATGTATATCTTATGGTGCATAATTTGCATCCGATAATCTATTTATTAAACAAGAGAAACTCTTGTGGTTCTAATTAAGCCATGAGGGTTCTTTTTGTTTGCGGTACTTTTCTCTCGAAAATATTTATTGCATAAATGATATATGAAAAGGATTTTCGGGAAAAATGTTATGCATTTTGTTATGCATGGCAAAAAATGAGTCTTTCGGGTAAAATAAAAAAGTGGCTCAAACCGCATGTTTAAGCCACTTTTCGGTTGGTGGAGACGGCCGGACTTGAACCGGTTACCTCGAC
>JAZLFU010000104.1:0-2158 GCA_045615915.1 Oscillospiraceae bacterium | reverse complement strand
TAGGCAAAAAAGGCATAGAGGATTCCTCCGAAAAAAATTATACATATCAATAATACCACAAAATTTAGCTTTATAAAATAGAAATATTATAATTTTGTAAAGTTTAATTTATACTGATTGACAGGGAAAAGAAAAAAGAATAAAATTGTATTTGTAAGATGTCGGTTTCTTTTGTTTAGAAAAGAGGTACATATATGAAAAAATTTGTTTCTTTGTTTTTTGCGATCATGACGGTTGCTTTGAGCGCCGTAACCGCTTTTGCCGGTGCGCCCGACCCTTTCGAGGGCTTGGACGGAGTGATAAATACCGGGGGCGACTTTATGACGATTATGATAATTGCGATAGTTGCCGCAGTCCTTGCCGTTGTTGTCGGATTGCTTGTGCTCTTCGCAGGGAAGAAAGAAAAATAAAATTTTGGTTTTAGGAGAAATTATGGATGATTTTTCTGTAAAAGATATGCTTTCGATGCAACAAACGTTGCAGGAAAAATATGAGGATAAGTGGGAAAAGATTTGTCCGGAAGCTGGTAAACATAAATTATTGTGGATGATTGGAGAAATAGGTGAGGTTATAGATATTGTCAAGAAAAATGGCGACATAAAAGCAACCGAGGATAATGATTTACGGAAACATCTCATTGAAGAAATGGCAGACGTTCTAATGTATTATAATGACGTTCTGCTATGTTATGGCATTAGTGATAAAGAACTGAAAGAAGCATATATAGCTAAATTTGAAAAAAATATGAGCCGTTGGTAAATTGACGTTTTGATTTTGCTGATGAGCTTTATTAAATTATTTAGATAAAATTTCGATTCATTTGGATAATAAAACACCTTACCGCTTTTACTATAAGCAATAAGGTGTTTGTTTTTTATTGATATGTTTCCGGGCGGATCTCTTTTATTTTTTCCTGTAAAGCGAAGAAGTCTTCCATTGCGGCAGGTTTGGAGTTCGGGTTTCTCAAAAGCGCGGCAGGGTGGAAAGTTCCCATA
Organism: Oscillospiraceae bacterium; assembly: GCA_045615915.1. Classification (GTDB taxonomy): domain Bacteria; phylum Bacillota; class Clostridia; order Oscillospirales; family Ruminococcaceae; genus UMGS1668. Next base: position 1,163 of record JAZLFU010000104.1, on the reverse strand, counting down.
ACAAGCCTTCCGTCTTTCTCAATAAACTGACCGTGCTCTTTTGTTACCTTGAAATTGGGATCAATAAAGCGAATTGCGGATATCCTTCCGAGGCAGACTATGATTTTCGGATCGATTATCCTTATCTGTTCTTCAAGCCACGGACGGCAGGCGGCAACTTCGGTTTCCTCAGGATCTCTGTTTTTCGGCGGGCGGCATTTTACCATATTTGCGATATAAATGTTTTTTTCGCGGGAAAGGTCGATTACCGAAAGCATTTTATCAAGAAGTATTCCTCCGCGGCCAACGAAAGGCATGCCCTGTAAATCCTCGTTTTCGCCGGGGCCTTCACCGATAAAAAGAACTTTTGCTTCGGGATTGCCTATTCCGAAAACTACGTTATGCCTTTCTTCACAAAGACCGCATTTTTTACATTCAAGACATTCTTTTCTAAGCGCTTCAAGTGTCATGTTATTATCCTCCCGGAAAAGTATACTAACATAATACATTATAATTTGCGCTTTATCAAGGATTTTTTATAATATGTCGATAAAATCGGCGTTGGCGTAGCCAACAGTTCCACTGTAATTTACGGTGTACCAGTTTTTCCATTGACCGAGCACCGTGAGCACGGAGCCGTTCGGCGCGGAGGTTATTATTCCGCCTTTCGTGCTCGGATAGCTCCTTATGTTGAGCCCGCCGCTTGAAGTAACAACTTTTCCGGTTTGCTGCGCCTGAGGCGGAATAAGTGGTATGCCGAAATATTCCGTCATTGAAAGAGCCAGTTTTTCAGCGACGTTTTCAAGGTTCGAGGTTATCCAGTTTGCGTCGCTGACATTATCGTGATATCCTATTTCAACGAGTACCGCCGGCGCTCTCGTTCTTGTAACCTCTCCGAGATTCGTGGTGGTTTCGGCGCGGACGTTGGAAGGAAGAGGGTAGATGCTTCTTAAATTGTCGGCAATAAGCGTTGCGCCGCGCCTTCCGTTAACGCTGTTCGGAGAATAGAACGCGATTATTCCTCTTGCTGTTCCGTATTTGCCTTCCGGTGCGGCGTTTGAATGGAGAGCTAAATGAAAATCATAGTTTCCGGCATTGGAAGCTGCAATAGAGCTTGCGGCGGTCATTTGGGGAGTGTTCCTCACGTATTTTATGCCGGACGAAGTAAGCCAGGGTTCAAGTTC
>JAZLFU010000103.1:0-6014 GCA_045615915.1 Oscillospiraceae bacterium | reverse complement strand
TCAATCAATTTTTTTACCGCCTGTATATAAGGTTATAAATATTTTAAGGTTTAAACAAAATAATATTGACGTAAAGCTTATATTCATTTATGATATTCTTGTAAGAAGGGAGGACGCATATGGAATATTTTACAAGTATTTTATCTCTTTTCGGGGGAATAGGACTTTTCCTTTTCGGAATGAAATATTTGAGCGACGGACTTCAGCAGACCGCAGGCGCGAAGCTCACAAACCTTATGGAGAAACTTACGAGGACTGTTTGGCGCGGATTTCTGCTCGGAACGCTTGTAACGGCAGTAATACAGTCCTCCTCGGCAACAACCGTTATGACAATGGGCTTTATAAACGCCGGAATAATAAATCTTACCCAGGCAACCGGTGTTATAATCGGCTCGAATATAGGAACGACCATAACGAGCATACTTATCGCGCTTGATATTTCATTTATTGCGCCGGTTTGCATTTTCATAGGCGCGGCGGCACTTTTGTTCACAAAAAAGTCGCTCTATAAAAATATAGGGCAGATCGTTCTCGGTTTCGGTATACTTTTCCTCGGGCTTGAAACTATGAGCGCCTCAATGTCCATGTTCAAGACCGATCCGACCTTCAGAAGCATAATCGCTTCCGTAAATAACCCGATAGTAGGATTTCTGATCGGTATAGTAATGTGTGCCCTTATGCAGTCGTCATCGGCTTCCGTCGGTATTTTACAGGCGCTTGCGCTCCAGGGACTTATGCCGCTTTCAACCTCCGCTTTCATAATCTGCGGAATAAACATAAGCGCGGCAATGCCTCCGCTTATTTCGGCGATAGGGGCGAAAAACAGCGCAAAACGTGCGGCTCTCATATATCTTATCTGCAACATTGCCGGCGCTTTGATATTCGTTCCGCTTACGCTTCTTGTTCCGGCGTTCATAACGCTTATTGAAAACGTCTTTGCGGAACAGGTGGTGCAGGTTGCGGCGTACCATATTATTTTCAACGTTGCAACAGCGTTTGTTTTGCTTCCGTTCAGCTCGAAGATAGTAAAGCTTGCGGAAAAGATAGTCCCGAAAAGTGAGCACGAAAAGTTTGAACTCAGACTTATGTATATCGATCCCAAAATCGAATCTGTTTCCGGCATTACCGCCCTCCAAATAAGAAACGAAGTGGATCGTATGGGTTCCATTGCCATAGAAAACATCTCGCTTGCCTGTGATGCGGTAAAAACCGGTGATCTTTCAAAGGCGGATGAAATAAGAGAGCGTGAAAAGCTCCTCGACTATCTGAACCATGCCATAACAGATTACCTTGTTGAGATAAACAGGAACGCTGTTTCAGATGATTTTTCGGGATATGTTGGAAGAGTTTTTCATGTTGTGAACGATATTGAGAGAATAGGCGACCACGCTTACAATATTCTTCAACGGGCGGAGGAATTCAAAGAAAAAGGCTTTGTTTTCAGCGCGTCTGCGGCGGAGGATTTTACCGCGGTGGAAGAACGCTGCATTGGTATGTTAAAAGGAGTACTTGCCTCGTTCTATAAAGGCGATGAGACCAAAGCGCAAAAGGATATCTGGCATTCCTGGGAGGACAGCATAGATAAGCTTACAAAAGAGGCGCAGAGCAGCCACTACGAGCGCCTTAAAAACGGGGAGAGCCAAACCGAGCCGGGAATAATGTATATAAAAATGCTCCACGATATGGAGCGTATCGGCGACCATTGCGATAATATCGTTTGGGCGACAAAATAAAATATTACCCGTCTAATAAAGTCGGCTTTATCGTTTTGATAGGTCGGCTTTAATTTATAGACAAAAAGCAAAGGAATTGATATAATATAGAAAAACGGAGAAGGGAGGGCGAAGCCTTTGGGAAATGAAGATAGCAAAAGGACGGCTGAAAAACTTGCGGCGGAAGTTATGGAACTTTCACGCAATATGCTTTTGGTGGATTTTCGCTTTTTGGATACTGCGATTTCAAAGCTCGTTCTCTCTCCGAGCGATAAAACGCAGTCATTTATGACAAACGGCAAAGCGCTCTATTATTCTCCGCTTTACGTTTTGCGACTTTATAAAACCGATAAAGACACGGCGGCAAGGCAGTATCTTCATATCGTTATGCACTGTGTTTTGTGCCATAGTTTTGTGGGAAACAAAATAGACCGTTTCCGCTGGGATATCGCCTCAGATATCGCGGTGGAGAGCCTTATTGACGAGCTTGGAATAAAGGGCGTTCTGCCTTCAAAAATAAATGAGCACGATAACATCATTTCGGTGCTCAAAAGAAAAATAAAGGCGCTTACCGCGGAGAGAATATATCACTATCTTTGCAAAGCGAATATAAGCGAAAGAGAGCTTTACGAATGGCAAAGCGTTTTCTTCGCCGATGAGCACGGCCTCTGGTATGCACCGGCTTTTGATGAGAACGCAGAGCTTGCGGTAAAGGGCTGGCAGCAGAAGGATATGCCCGGAAGCAACAGCGACAGCCAAAACGGAATGAACGGCGAAAGCGGAAGAGCGGGACGCTCCGATTCCGGAAACGGGGATAAAGAGAGCGATTCCGGCAAAGGAAATTCCGATACCGGAAGCGGAATTCCGCGCATTTCTTCCGAAAATTCCGATACCCAAAAGGAATGGAAACGAATTTCCGAAAGCGTTGAACAGGATCTTGAAACCTTTTCGAAAAACGCGGGAAACTCCGCCGAAAGCCTTATAAAAAATCTCAAAGAACTGAACAGAGAAAAGTATGATTACGAATCTTTCCTTAAAAAGTTTGCGGTTCGCGGCGAAGTTATGAAAACAAGCGAGGATGAATTCGATTATGTTTTTTATACCTACGGACTTAAACTTTATGGGAATCTTCCGCTTGTTGAGCCGCTTGAATACCGTGATACAAAGCGGATAAGAGAGTTTGTGATCGCGATAGATACCTCCGGCTCATGTTCCGGAGAGCTTGTAAATCATTTCATCGGAAAGACCTATAATATTCTGAAATCAACGGAAAGCTTTTTTTCAAAAGTTAAAATACATATCGTTCAATGCGATTCAAAGATACAGCATGATGACGTTATCACGAGTGAAGAGAAATTCGAGCGGTATATGAAGAACATCAAAATATACGGCGGCGGAGGAACGGATTTCCGACCGGTTTTCAGTTACGTTGATGAGCTTATCGAAAAGAAAGAGTTCAGAGATCTGCACGGCATCATCTATTTTACCGATGGAATAGGAATATTCCCGGAAAAGAAACCGCGATATGAAACGGCTTTTGTATTCGTTGAGGACGGGGAGAGAGAAATAGCCGTTCCTCCCTGGGCAATAAAACTCGTGCTTCAAAAAAGCGAAATGGGAGAGGGTGATGAGCTTTGAGTTACGCGTCTGAATTTTTAATTGAAAAAGGCGTGCTCAAAGAATATTACGGCGCCGGAGGAGAAATAGAGATCCCCGAAGGAACCGAAGATATAGCGCCCTTTGCGTTTTGCTACTGTGAGATAGAAAAAATAATATTGCCGAAAAGTCTTAAATGTCTTAAAAATGGCGCTTTTCGCCGCTGCCGTTCTCTTGATACGATTTTTATTACCGGGAAAGAAATGAAGTTCGGCAAAGAGACTTTTTCAGACGTGCCGAAAATGCCGTATGTTGTAGCGCCGGAGCTTTTGCTCGGAGACGTACCGCCGTCATTAAAACCGAATTTTTGCTGCGGATTTGCGAGAGAAGAAACGGTTTACAAAAAATCTTTTGTCGAGACCTATCTGAAATATATTCAGCGCCAAAGAAAAAGTCTTTATCCAGCGGCGCTTGTCTGCGATGAACTTCTGCGGCTGATGATAAGAGAAAAATTCATAACGAGAGATGAAGCGGAAGAACTTGTTATAAAACTTTCCGAAAACGGAAAAACGGAGCTTTCCGCGGAGGTAATGCGTTATCAGAGCTCGAACTTTAAGCCGCGTGATCCCATAAAAAAGATGATGAGGGAAGCAAATAAAGATCCCTATTCCGTTTCGGAGGTCAGAAAACTCTGGGAATTTGAAAGAAGGGCAGACGGTACCGCGAAGATACGCGCTTATAAAGGGAACGAGGAACTTGTTGCCGTTCCGCCGCGTATAGGAAAATCGACGGTTACGGAAATAGGCGAGCTTTGTTTCAATTTCAGCAACAGACCAAGGCCGGAAAAAGGAGTACGTCTTATTCCGTTCAAGCAGATTTTTCTCCCGGATTCGGTGGAGAAAATCGGTAAACGGGCTTTCGACGGCTGTACAGAGCTTGAAAAGGTGCGCTTGCCGGAAAGACTTACCGAAATTCCGGCGGGGCTTTTTGAGGATTGCCGCAATCTTTCGGATATAGTTTTCCCGAAAGGAATTTTGAGCATAGGAACACGGGCGTTTTTGCGGTGCGAAAGAATTTCGGAAATAACTTTGCCTGAAACTCTTGAAAAGGTGGAGCCTTATGCTTTCAGCGCATGTAAAAATCTTGTTTCGGTGATTTTCGAAGGAGGAACTGCGGAAATAATGACGGAGGCTTTTTCGGACTGCATTTCGCTTGAAACCGCGGTGCTCAAAGAGGGAACGGTAAAGCTCGGTTACGGCGCTTTCGGGGATTGCGAAAACCTTAAAGATATCTACTTTCCAAAGAGCCTTGAAGAAATCGAAAGAAACGCGTTTTACGGTTGCGTTAATCTCACGATTCACGCTCCGAAAGGAAGCTTTGCGGAAAGCTACGCCGATGAACACAGAATGAATTTTAAGGAAACCGATACGGAGGTCTTAAAATGAACATAAAAAAAGCAAAAGAACAAATAAAAAACGCTATGACGGCGTATTTTACGAAGGACGAATTCGGCGGATATATTATTCCGACTGAACGCCAGCGACCGGTATTTCTTATAGGCCCTCCAGGAATAGGAAAGACCGCGATAATGGAGCAGATTGCCGAAGAACTCGGAGTCGGTCTTGTCTCCTATTCCATGACTCACCATACCCGCCAATCGGCTCTCGGACTTCCGTTCATAGAGAAAAAGACCTATGGCGGAAAGGAATACAGCGTTTCGGAATACACCATGTCGGAGATAATCGCTTCGGTGTATGATTATATTGAGAGAACGGGGATAAACGAAGGAATACTTTTTCTTGATGAGATAAACTGCGTTTCGGAAACCCTTGCTCCGGCAATGCTCCAATTTCTGCAATATAAGACTTTCGGACGCCATAAGATACCGGACGGCTGGATAGTCGTAACTGCCGGAAACCCGCCGGAATATAACGCTTCCGTAAGGGATTTCGATATAGTTACCTGGGACAGATTAAAGAGAATAGATGTTGAGCCGGATTATCCCGTCTGGAAGGAATACGCGGTAAAAAAGAGTACCCATGCTTCAATTACAACCTATCTTGAAATAAAGCAGGAGAATTTCTATAAAATCGAAACGACCGTTGACGGAAAGACTTTTGTAACCGCCCGTGGATGGTCAGACCTTTCCGACATGATAAAGCTTTATGAAAAGAACGGTATTCCGGTGGATGAAGACGTTATCTCGCAGTATCTGCAAAACCCGAAAATCGCAAGGGATTTTGCGATATATTATGATTTGTATAACAAATATAAATCGGATTACCAAACGGAAAAGATACTTTCCGGCGAAGCTTCCGCGGAGATAAAAGACCGGGCAAAAAAGGCAAAATTTGATGAAAGGCTTTCACTTTTGGGACTTTTGCTTGATGAAATTTCAAAAGATATGAAAGACATTTTTACCTCCGAAAAACTGCTTGAAAATCTTCTTTCGATTTTGAAGGAATTCCAAACGGAGCTTCTTTTTCCCGGAGTTTCAGCCGAAGACTGCGTTTTGAAAAAGACGGAAAAGCTCAAAGAAAAGCTTGAAACCGGAAAAGAATCCGGAACTCTTTCGGGAAACGAAAAATACACCGTGCTCAAAATGATATCCGTGCTCGAAGATGAACAAAAAATGCTTACGGATAAAAAACCGGCTTCCGGAGCGGACGCTTTTACCCTTATTAAAAAGGATTTCGCTTCGCTTAC
>JAZLFU010000102.1:0-6354 GCA_045615915.1 Oscillospiraceae bacterium | reverse complement strand
GCCTCGAAGTAGTTGATTTCTCCGAGCCGTACTACTACGCTTCCATAGTAACTCTCGTCAGAGCCGACGGCCCTTACGCAGACGCAAAAGGCCTTTCCGATCTTGCCGGCGCAACCTGCACCTCCCAGATAGGAACTGTCTGGTATGAAGTCTGCCTCCCGCAGATCGAGAACGCGAACATTCTCCCCGCTCAGGAAACCGCTCCGGGTATGTTAGTTGCCCTTGACGCCAACGCCATCGACCTTGTTGTTACCGATATGCCCACCGCTATGGCCGCGACCGCAGTTTACGATGACTTCGTACTCCTTGATTTCAGCGGCACCGAAGACGATTTTGAGGTTTCCGATGAGGAGATCAATATCGGTATTTCCGTAAAGAAAGGCAACACCGAGCTTCTTAACGCGATAAACAAAGTCCTTGGCACCATGACGAAAGACGATTATGAAAAGATGATGGCGGAGGCAATTTCCGTTCAGCCGCTTACAAACGACTGAACTAAAGGCTTTGACTTAAAGAAATTTTGTTTAAATGAAAGCGAAATTTGAGAATTTTTGTTTTGCGCAACTTGTAAAGGGTATTCTTTTCGGAATCTTGCCGGCAATGGTGCGATTTTCCTTGGTAGGGTGCTGAATCGGTTTATCCTTTATCCCCGCGCCTTTCAATCTCAAAGGAAGAATGCAAGCCTTAATAAAACGCTCAAAGCATTTAGGTGAAAATCGCACTGCCGGACTGCAATTCCGAAAAGAACACCCATAGTAGTTGCGCAGGGTAGGTGGATAGGATGGGCGCTTCGCGCGGTGCTCCCGCACCAAATACCTTTTTAAATAATTGTACAAGATTCCAAAGGAGAAATTATGTCTGATTTTATTGCGGGCGTTATGAAATGCCTGACCAACTACGGGCCTGCCTACCTTGAAGGCGCCGGTGCAACCCTTCTTATTTCAATAGTCGGAACCTTTTTCGGCTGTGTAATAGGCTTCGCAGTCGGAATAATCCAAACTATACCGATAAATCCCGGAGATTCCGTGTTGAAAAAAGCCGTGCTCAAAATCGTGAACTTCGTGCTCAAACTGTACGTTGAAGTGTTCCGCGGAACTCCGATGATAGTTCAGTCCGTATTCATCTATTACGGCGCGAGAATAGTTTTCAATATCCAGATGGATATGTGGTTCGCGGCGTTCTTCATCGTTTCGATAAACACCGGCGCGTATATGGCGGAAACAGTCCGCGGCGGTATCCTTTCGATAGATCCGGGCCAAACCGAAGGCGCGAAAGCCATAGGAATGACGCATTTCCAAACCATGACAAGCGTTATACTTCCCCAGGCTTTCAGAAACATAATTCCTCAAATCGGAAACAACCTTATTATCAATATAAAAGATACTTCCGTTCTTTCGGTAATTTCCGTAACAGACCTGTTCTTCGTACACAAGAGCGTTGCCGGAACTTACTACCTGTTCTTTGAATCCGCGACCATAGTTATGGCAATTTACCTCACTATGACAGTAATCGCGGCACTTCTTCTCCGTCTTCTTGAAAACAAGCTTGACGGCGACAGCAACTACGACCTCGCGACGACAGATACCCTCGCCTACACAAGCGGACTTCTGACCTACCGTCCGAAGAAGGAACATCACCACACCGGAGAAGAAAAGGAGGCGGAAAACAATGAGTGAAAACATACTTGAAGTTTGCCATCTCGGAAAAAACTTCGGAAAACACGAAGTTCTCCGCGATATTGACTTTTCCGTAAAGAGCGGCGACGTTACGACTATAATCGGCGTTTCCGGAAGCGGAAAATCAACGCTTCTCCGCTGCATCAACCTGCTCGAAACCCCCACCTGCGGCGATATACTTTTCCACGGCGAAAACATTGCTTCAAAGGGATTTTCCGTAACGGCATACCGCGCAAAGGTCGGAATGGTATTCCAAAGCTTCAACCTTTTCTCGAATATGACGGTACTCGAAAACTGCATGGTCGGACAGCGCAAAGTCCTTAAACGCGACAAAGCCGCCGCGGAGGAAACCGCTAAAATGTATCTTGAAAAGGTTGGTATGCTCCCCTACGTGAACGCAAAACCGCGCCAGCTTTCCGGCGGGCAGAAACAGCGTGTCGCAATAGCCCGCGCTCTCGCGATGGAGCCGGAAGTCCTGCTCTTTGACGAGCCGACCTCCGCTCTTGATCCGCAGATGGTCGGCGAAGTTCTCGCGGTTATGAAAAGACTTGCCGAAGAGGGCAGAACGATGATAGTCGTTACCCACGAAATGGCATTCGCGAGGGACGTTTCTTCAAGAGTTGTATTTATGAAGGACGGCGTTATCTGTGAAGAAGGAACGCCGGAGGACATTTTTGTAAATCCCCAAAAGCAGGAAACGAAGGACTTCCTCGCAAGATTTATAAAATAATAAAAACAAAGGGCTGCGGTAATGCGGCCCTTTTATTTTACTTGACACATTTACATTCATTACGTATAATATAAATAAAAGAAGGCTTCCGATAGACGGTTAGCCCAAAATTATGGTTAAGAAATAACCGTTAAGTTGGTAGCTTGGGCGGTTATTTCTTTTTTGTTATGTAAATAACAAGTGTAATGATATCAACTATCAGGGAAAGCAATAAAATGATTTCCGTCAGCGTCAGCGTCATCATCGGCACCACCCCCTTTCCGAGGGCGAAAAGCTTTACCCTCTATTGGGATAGAGAGCTAACCACCCATCGTTATGGAAGTCTTCGGCTGCTATAATAAAGCATCTTCATTTTTTGTCAAATATAACATAAAAAGACTGCCGAAAAAATCGACAGCCTTTTTTATTACATATCTCTGCACGCGACGATATCGATTCCGGTATCGAGGACGTTTTCAAGAAGAACGTCGCCGCATTTTACCGGAGCTTCAACGCTTATCTTGTTTATCTCATCCATGACCTCGAAAATCTTTTCCTTCGGAATGTTTCCGTTGGTCTTTACCGGAATACGGGGGTGAAGTCCGCCGGTTATCGCGGCGGTGGAGGAAATTGTTCTCATCGGATGGATAAGTTCGGAGAGAGCGTAATCATGGCCCTGCTGGCAGGAGAAGCCTTTTACGGTTTCCTCCGGGTTTTCGGTATCGAGAGTTACCTGGCAGCCCTTCGGGCAGCAGATACAGGTTATTGTTTTAAGCATTATCATTCACCCTCCTTTTTCTCAACGCAGATGGTGATATCTTTGCCGCCCGCCATTTCAAGCATCTTCTTCGGAATGATGAGTTTTTCCATCTCGGCGGGAAGCATCTGTTCGTGTTCCTTACTCATGAGCACGGTGTCGCCGCATTTTACGACTACGTTTACATTTTTGAGCACGGCTCTTACGCGGAAAAGAACTTCGATGAATTTATCGACCTTTGAAACGGTTACTTTCTGCGGCACGGTATAGCCGATAAAGTCGCCGTTTATAAGGTTGATTGCCTCTTCGCTCTCCTTGGTTTCGCCGTTCTTCTTTGCCTTTATGTATTCGGCGGCGGGTTTACCTGCGTTTTCAGATTCGTGAGTTACGAAGTCAACGAGGTCGTGAACATGGAGAACGTTTCCGCAGGCGAAAATACCTTCGACAGAGGTCATCATGTTTTCGCTTACGATAGCGCCGTTGGTACGTTTATCAATTTCAATGCCTGCGCTCTTTGTAAGCTCGTTTTCCGGAACAAGTCCGACAGAAAGAAGAAGGGTATCAACGTCGAATTCGATTTCAGTTCCGGGAATGGGAGTGAAACCGTCTACCTTGCTGACAATAACTTTGGAAAGTCTTCCGTTTTCGCCTTTGATATCGGTTACGGTATGGCTCAAATAAAGCGGAATACCGTAGTCATCAAGGCACTGGGCGATGTTACGTTTAAGTCCGTTGGAATAGGGCATAAGCTCAACGACGGCCTTTACTTCCGCGCCTTCAAGAGTCATTCTTCTCGCCATAATAAGGCCGATATCTCCGGAGCCGAGGATAAGGACTTTTTTACCGACCATATAGCCTTCAATATTGATATATCTCTGGGCGGTACCGGCGGTAAAGATACCGGAAGGACGCTCGCCGGGGATAGCGATTGCGCCTCTTGTTCTCTCGCGGCAGCCCATTGCGAGCACGATGGCACCGGCGTCGATTTTTATGTAGCCCTCTGTTTCGCTTATTGCGTAGACGGTTTTTTCGGGAGTTATCGCAAGTACCATAGTATCGGTTTTTACTTCAATTCCGGTGCCTTCGAGTCTGTCTATAAATCTTTGGGCATATTCGGGACCGGAGAGCTGTTCTTTGAATACGTGAAGTCCGAAACCGGAATGTATGCACTGGTTGAGTATTCCACCGAGCTCTTTATCACGCTCGAGGATAAGAATGGAGTCAACTCCATTGCGTTTTGCTTCTTCAGCGGCGGCAAGTCCTGCAGGGCCTCCGCCGACGATGACTAAATCATAATACATATCAGCATCCCCCTTTCTCTGTTTTTCCGGTGAGGATATAGGAGCCTTCTTTATCAAGGAGGACTTCGGTGGGATCTATTCCGAGCTCACGGGATATTATTTCAAGAACTTTCGGGCCGCAAAAACCGCTCTGGCATCTTCCCATTCCGGCGTTGCAGCGGCGTTTGATTCCGTCAAGAGTTCTCGGAACGATGGCACCGTGGAGAGCATCGACTATTTCGCCTTCGGTTATGGTTTCACAGCGGCAGATAACTCTTCCGTAGAGGGAGTTTTTCTTTATCGCTTCCGCCTTTTCCTCATCGGAAAGCTCTTTAAATCTCAAATGTTTTCTGCCGGGTTTGAATTCGGCTTTCTTTTCGGAGGGAACGCCGGCTTCGAGGAGCATTCTCACAACGTCAACGGCTATTGCGGGCGCGGCGGAAAGTCCCGGAGATTTTATTCCGGCAACGTTCATAAAGTGGTCGTCAGCTTCGGAGAAACCGATTATGAAATCCTTGGTGCTCGGCTCGCTGCGAAGTCCGGCGAAGTTTCTTATGCACTCGCGGAAGTTGACCGCGGAGGTAGTCTTTTTGCTGGCTTCGGCAACGTGGTTGAGCCCGTTTCTATCGGTGGAGGTATCGTCCTTTGTACATCCGGGGTTTGCGTCCGGGCCGACTATAAGGTTCCCGTGAACGGTGGGAGCTACGAGAACGCCTTTACCGAGAGGACCGGGGCATTGGAACATAACGTGGCTGAAAAGTGTTCCCTGGGATTTATCAAGGAGGTAATACTGGCCTCTTGAAGAATCAATGGAAAAGCTGTTATCACCGACCATTCCGGCAAGGGTATCGCTATATACACCGGCGGCGTTGACTACGAATTTCGCTTCAACGGTTTCGCCGTCTTTGCTCTTTATAACGAAGTTTCCGTCCTTCTTTTCAATTCCGGCGACCTCATAGTTGAGTTTGAGGTCAACGCCGTTATCGACGGCTTGTTCCGCAAGAGCAAGAGCCATTTCCCAGGGGTTAACTATTCCGGCGGTATGGGCAAAAAGTCCGCCTACGCACTCTTTTGATACGTTAGGCTCCATTTCGCGGACCTGGTCGCCGTTGAGAATGACCATATCCGGAACGCCGTTTGCGACTCCGCGGTCATAAAGCTCCTTTACGGTCTTCATATCGTTTTCATCAAAGGCAAGCACGAAAGAGCCGCAGCGTTTAAAAGGAACGTCAAGCTCCTTGCAGATATCTCCGGCAAGCTTATTGCCCTCGACGTTGTATTTTGCCATAAGAGTACCGGGTTTGGGATCGTATCCGGCATGGATAATAGCGCTGTTTGCACGGGTAGTTCCCATTGCAACATCGTTTTCCTTTTCAATCAGCACGGCTTTGCAGTTGTAGCGGGAAAGCTCTCTTGCTATTCCGCAACCGATTATACCGGCGCCGACCACAGCAACATCATAAACCAATTACAAAATCTCCTTTCGGCGCTAAAAAAGAGTGCTGCGAAAAAAAGCTTTCCGTTCTTTTGAAAAAAACAGACCTCCTTCGCGCCACTCTAAAAATTTTTGCGCTATTTTACAAGTATATTATAACATATTTTAAATAATAATCAACATTTTTCGTCAGATAAAAAAGAATAATAACGAATAACGGGTACCCTGCGTAAAAGGTTTCGGCGAGCGCACAAAAGAAAAAGCGCCCCGCGAAACTGCGGAGCGCCTTTCCGAAAAGGAGATTATATGAAAAACATGAAATGGGATCAGCCTTTATTCTCAACAAGCTTTACGCTTACGCTGAACGCCTTGCTGTTGCTTGCCTTCGCGCCGTAACGGTAAAGCTCGATTTCAACCGTATCGCCGGGTTTGTGCTCGGCAAGGGCGGTTTGAAGATCGGACATTGATTCGATAGCTTTTCCGTCAAAAGAAGTGAT
>JAZLFU010000101.1:0-1486 GCA_045615915.1 Oscillospiraceae bacterium | reverse complement strand
AATTGCAAAAAGACAGCATTGTAATGATGTTGAGGACCTTTATGCGACTGTCGGTTACGGCGGAATAAGTATCTCAAAGATACTCCCCTGGGCAAAAGAGGAATTCATTAAGCTTTACAGAAGTCAGGCGGGGCCGGTTGTTGTGGAGCCGGTACAGCAAAAACACAAATCAAAAGGCAGCAACGGAGTTATTGTTGAAGGGCTTGACGGCTGTCTCGTTAAATTTGCCCATTGTTGCAATCCTCTCCCTGGCGACGATATAGTGGGATATGTAACAAGAGGCTCCGGCGTAACTATCCATAAGGCGAACTGCCAGACTGCCGTAAAAGGCAAAACTGAAGGCGACCAAAAGGAACGCTGGTTTGCAGCATCCTGGTCTGACAATATAAAGGATACTTATAAAGCCGCAATACTGGTAAAAGGAGATAACCACTCCGGGCTTGTTGCCGATGTAAGTATTACAATAGCAAATCTTCACGTTCAAATGCATTCACTCAATGCAAGGGAGCTTTCCGACCACAGCGCGGAGGTACGCCTTGTAGTTGAATCGAAAGACGTTGAACAGCTTCGCGGAACTATCGAAGCTCTTAAAAGGATAAGAGGCGTCGAAAGCGTTGACCGTGTATAATAAAGAGGGAGTTGCTTTATGAGAGCGGTGCTTCAAAGGGTACTTTCCGCTTCGGTGGAGTGTGAAAATAAAGTCGTTTCCGAAATCGAAAAGGGATTTATGATACTTTTGGGAGTAAAGAAAAACGATACCCAGGAGGAAGCGGATGCGCTTGCGTCAAAGATAGTGGGATTAAGAGTATTTTCCGATGAAAACGGGAAAATGAATCTCGCTCTCGGAGATGTGGGTGGAGATATTATCGTGGTTTCGAATTTTACGCTTTATGCGGATTGCAGCCACGGAAAAAGGCCTTCGTTTTTTGATGCGGAGCGTCCGCAGCAGGCAAACGAGCTTTATGAGTATTTTATAAAAAGGCTTAAATTTTACGGTGTTGAAAATATCGGTACGGGAGTTTTCGGCGGGGATATGCAGGTGCATATCCAAAATGACGGTCCGGTTACGATTATTTTAGATACCGATGATTGGAAATAAATTGTCTTTACGGGAGATGTTTAAATTATGGAAATAACACAAATGGTGCTCGGAGATTTTAAAACAAACTGCTATATCGTTACTTCCGAAAACAATAAAGCGGTCGTTATTGATCCGGGTTACGAAGGAGAAAAAGTCGTTGCCAAAGTAAAAGAGCTTGGGGCAAAGGTGGAATATATTCTGCTTACCCACGGTCATTTTGACCATATTGGAGGAGTAGATACCATCAAAAAGAATTTTCCCGAAGTAAAATGCGCCGTTATGAAAGAAGATGAGGAGCTTTGCAAAAATCCTTCTCTTGTTTCTCCGGAGCTTGCGAAGGCTCCTACGGCGGAAGTCGATATGCTTATGACCGATGGCGATGTTGTAAAAGTTGATGAACTCACG
>JAZLFU010000100.1:0-2427 GCA_045615915.1 Oscillospiraceae bacterium | reverse complement strand
GAGTTTTTGATTATTTCGGAGGTTATAAATGGAGCTTCCGCGGAAAGAACGATTATATTCTTTTCGCTTCTTTCGGAAACCCATTCCTTTGCGGAGAGTATGGGGTGGCCAGATTCCTTTTCGCAAAATACGGCGGGACAGTTTTCGGCAAATCTGCAAAGGACATCCTCGCCATCGTTAAATACGTAACATCTGTCGGAAATACCCGCTCCGTCAAGAGCTCGGTTTACCCATTCGATTACGGGACGGAATATAACTTCGCTTAAAGCGGCGGGACAGTCCTTATGCACAAATCCGAAGCCGGAAGTATAAACTATCGCTGCAGCGTTTTGCATAATAACACCTCCGTTTTTCATCAATTTATACATATATATTATGCCAATTTTTTGTGAATTTTGCAAGCGAAAACAGATAAAAAAGATGAATATAAATAATTTTCGGCAATTTTGCAGAATTTTCAGCTTAAATATGGAAAATATCTTGCTGTTTTGTTATAATATAAAATGTAATAATTTATGCAGAAAATTTGATTATGACTTTTATCCTGCTGGATTGGGAGGTAATGCAATGAGCAAAAAATTTGTTTATCTTTTTTCCGAAGGTAATGGAAAAATGAGGGAGCTTCTCGGAGGAAAAGGTGCTAACCTTGCCGAAATGACAAACCTCGGAATGCCCGTACCCCAGGGCTTTACCATCACGACTGAGGCATGCACCCAGTACTATGAGGACGGCCGCCAGATAAACGATGAAATAAAGGCGGAAATTTACGAGTATCTCAAAAAGCTTGAGGAAATAAGCGGAAAGACTTTCGGAAGCTCCGAAAATCCGCTTCTTGTTTCCGTTCGTTCCGGCGCGAGAGCTTCAATGCCCGGAATGATGGATACTATCCTCAACCTCGGACTTAATGATGAAGTGGTAAAGGGCTTCGCGAAAATCACAGGAAACGAGCGCTTTGCCTATGACTCATACCGCCGCTTCATCCAAATGTATGCTGATGTTGTTGACGAAGTCCCGAAGGCGAGATTTGAAGAGATAATAGATGAGCTTAAAGCCGCAAAGGGCGTTAAACACGATACCGAGCTTGATGCCGATGACCTTAAAAAGATGGTAGTTCTCTTTAAGGAGTATTACCGCGAAAGCAAGGGCCACGAGTTCCCCACCGAGCCGGATGAACAGCTTATCGGCGCGGTAAAGGCGGTATTCCGTTCCTGGGATAACCCGCGCGCCAACTATTACAGAAGAATGAATGATATCCCTTATACCTGGGGCACCGCAGTAAATGTGCAGATGATGGTATTTGGCAACAGCGGAAATCTTTCCGGAACCGGCGTTGCCTTTACCCGTAACCCTGCCACCGGCGAAAACAAGCTCTACGGCGAGTTCCTTATCAATGCCCAGGGCGAAGATGTCGTCGCCGGTATCCGTACTCCCCAAAAGATTGAGCACCTCGACGATATCCGTCCGGGTATCTATGACGAGTTCGCCGCCATAGCGAAAAAACTTGAAAATCACTATCACGATATGCAGGATATGGAGTTTACCGTAGAGAACGGAAAACTCTATATGCTCCAGACAAGAAACGGAAAACGCACCGCCGCCGCTGCTCTTAAAGTGGCGTGCGACCTCGTTTCCGAAGGACTCATCACCACCGATGAAGCGCTTATGTCCGTAGAGCCTAAATCCCTCGATGCGCTTCTCCATCCGCAGTTTGATGCCGCCGCTCTCAAAGCCGCGAAACCCGTTGGCTCCGCCCTTCCGGCAAGCCCCGGCGCCGCCTGCGGAAGAGTTGTTTTCAATGCCGATGACGCGGTAGAATGGGCAAAGAAGGGCGAAAAAGTCGTTCTCTGCCGTCTCGAAACCTCTCCGGAGGATATAGAGGGTATGCACCATTCCCAGGGCATCCTCACCGTTCGAGGAGGAATGACCTCCCATGCCGCCGTTGTTGCAAGAGGTATGGGAACCTGCTGTGTTGCCGGCTGCGGCGATATAGTCATGCACGAGGAAGAGAAATATTTCGAGCTTAACGGCCATACCTTCAAAGAGGGCGATTATATCTCTCTCGACGGCTCCACCGGTAATATCTATGCCGAAGCAATTCCCACCGTTGAAGCTTCCATTTCCGGATATTTCGGAACGCTTATGGGCTGGGCTGACGAACGCCGTATGCTCGGAGTCCGTACCAACGCCGATACTCCGAGAGATGCCAAAAAAGCGTTTTCCTTCGGCGCGGAGGGCATCGGCCTTTGCCGTACCGAGCATATGTTCTTTGATCCCGACCGTATCGCTTCCATGCGCGAGATGATAGTTTCCAAAGACGAGGAGCACAGAAGAGCCGCTCTCGCAAAGCTTCTGCCTATGCAGAGAGAGGACTTTGAAGGACTTTACGAAGCGATGGAGGGCAAACCCGTAACCATTCGTTTCCTAGAT
>JAZLFU010000099.1:0-3945 GCA_045615915.1 Oscillospiraceae bacterium | reverse complement strand
TGCTCCCGGGTTTCTCTCCGGATACAAAGGTCAAGCTGCTTCTTGAACTTAAAGACCAGGCGGAAATAATAATCGTAATAAACGCCGGCGATATCGAAAAGAACAAAGTCCGCGGCGACCTCGGAATAACCTATGACCTTGAAGTAATGCGCCTTATTGACGCTTTTTCCGCTATGGGCCTTTACGTCGGAAGCGTAATAATCGCCCAATACGGCGGCCAGCGCGCTGTTGACCTCTTCCGCACGAAGCTCGACAGCCGCGGAATAAAATCCTATCTCCATTATCCCATTGAAGGCTACCCCATTGACGTAAACCATATTGTGAGCGATGAAGGCTTCGGCAAAAACGAATATATCGAAACGAGCCGTCCCCTCGTAGTTGTAACAGCGCCCGGCCCCGGAAGCGGAAAAATGGCGACCTGCCTTTCCCAGCTCTTCCACGAAAACAAACGCGGCGTAAAGGCCGGCTACGCGAAATTCGAGACCTTCCCGATTTGGAATCTGCCTCTTACCCACCCGGTAAACCTTGCCTACGAAGCTGCCACCGCCGACCTTGATGACGTAAATATGATAGACCACTATCACCTTGACGCCTACGGAGAAAAGACGGTAAACTACAACCGCGATATAGAAGTTTTCCCGGTGCTCAACAGAATTTTTGAGACCATACTCGGCGAAAGCCCGTATAAATCCCCGACGGATATGGGCGTTAATATGGCGGGCTTTTGCATAAGCGATGACGAGGCCTGCTGTGAGGCGGCAAAGGACGAGATAATCCGCCGCTATTATGACGCCGCCTGTGAATACCGCCAGGGCAAATATGACGAATGCCCGATGCTCAAATGCAAACTCCTTATGGAGCGCGCCGGAATAACCGCCGATGACAGAAAGGTCGCCCTTGCCGCAAGAGAAAAAGCCGAAGCCACCGAGCTTCCTGCAACCGCCATTGAAGCTCCGGACGGAACTATCATAACCGGAAAGACAAGCTCCCTCCTCGGATCCTCCGCAGCGGCGCTTCTCAATGTTATTAAACATATCTCCGGAATAGATGACGATATCCAGCTCGTTGACCCCGTCGTTATGGGCCCGGTTGAAAACCTTAAGAAAAACTGCCTCGGAAACAACAATGCGAGGCTCCACCTTGACGAAGTGCTCCTCGCCCTTGCCGTAAGCGCACCTCACAACCCTTCTGCCGCAAAAGCGCTCTCCCACCTTTCCGAGCTTCGCGGCTGTGAAGCACATTCCACCGTCATTCTCTCCCAGGTCGATACCCAGACATTCAAAAAGCTCGGAATGAACCTCACCTGCGATCCGCAGTACAGAACAAAGAAACTGTATCACTCTTGAAAAGGGGAATAGATCTATGAAATTCGTATCCTGGAACGTAAACGGGCTCCGCGCCTGCATGGAAAAAGGATTTATGGAGAGCTTTAACGAGATGAACGCGGATTTCTTCTGTCTTCAGGAAACAAAGCTCCAGCCCGATCAGATAAGCCTTGAGCTTCCGGGATATTATCAGTATTGGAACAGCGCCGAAAAGAAAGGCTATTCCGGAACGGCAATTTTTACAAAGCACGAGCCTCTTGCCGTCAACTTCGGAATGGACGTTGAGCGCCACGACCACGAGGGCAGAGTAATAACCCTCGAATACCCGGATTTTTATCTTGTTGACGTATACACTCCCAACGCGAGGCGCGACCTTTGCCGCCTTGATTACAGAATGGACTGGGAAGACTGTTTCAGAGAGTATCTTTGCTCTCTCGACAGGCACAAACCGGTAATAGTCTGCGGCGATATGAATGTTGCCCACGAGGAGATAGACCTCAAAAACTATAAGACAAACCGCGGCAACGCAGGTTTCACCGACGAGGAACGCGGTAAGATGACGGAGCTTCTCTCAGCCGGTTTTTCCGACAGCTTCCGCTATTTTTACCCGGATAAAACGGACTCCTATTCCTGGTGGAGCTATATGTTCCACGCGAGGGAGAAGAACGCGGGATGGAGAATAGACTACTTCCTCTGCTCCGACCGCTTCTGCGAAAACCTTTCGGGCAGCGCTATTTTACCACAGTATTACGGAAGCGACCATTGCCCGGTGGCGATAGAAACGAAATAAAAACAAAAAACGAAATCCCGCGCTCATTTTGATTTTTGAGCACGGGATTTTTTTATTCGGTATATTCTTTTATCTGCGCGTAGGCTTCGAAAAGTTCATCGAAAGAGCATCTCGCGTTTGCCGGACTCGTTGAAGGAAGTGCTATCGCCTCAACGCCGGTTTTCGGCCCGATATATTTCATATAGAGCTTCGATGCCGTATTGCCGGTGGTAAATACCGCCTTTATGTTTGTTTTCGAAAGCAGAGCCGGAATATCGTTCGGAATTGGATTCTTTATGCTGGAATCCGAAGCGCCGCAGATATCACATTCCGCCAAAACGTCCCAAAGCGCGATTTTATGGCGAAGGGCAAAGTCTTTTCTGCTCTCCGTACCGGCAGGGATATCTTCGCCGTAGAGCGACGCCAGAACTTTCCAGAAACGGTTTTGCGGATGGGCGTAATAGAAGCCCTGCTCCCGGCTTTTCGGCGAAGGCATGGTTCCCAACACGAGCACCCGGCTTTCGCCGTCATAAACTGCGCCGAAGGTATGGGAAACGCGGATCAGGCTTTTTTCCATTTTACACCCTGGGGAGTATCTTCGAGGACTATGCCCATATCTTTGAGCTGGTCGCGGATGCGGTCTGCCTCCGCCCAGTTTTTCTCTTTTCTTGCGTTCTGGCGGGCGGCAATAAGCGCTTCGACTTCATCGTCAAGGCTCTCTTTCTTCCGGTTATAGAGAATACCGAGAACGTTCGTAAGGTCGTCAAAGAGCTTCGCGGCGGCTTCAAGGGAGTCTTTGGAATGAGGCACAGCAACGTAGGTGTTTATATCACGGACAAGGTCAAATATTACCGCGACGGCATCCGCTGTATTGAGGTCATCGTCCATTGCGGTATTGAAGCGCTCGCGTTTTTCGTCAAGGTTTTTGAGAAATTCCTCCTCGCCGCCCTGTTTCTTTGCAGGAGCGTTCTCAATGGCGAAATCAAGATTATCGCGGCAGGTATACATACGGTCAAGGGCGGATTTGCAGGACTCTATAACGGAAACGGTATAGTTAAGCGGCATTCTGTAATGCGCCTGTATCATCATAAATTTGATAGGCTCGTAGCCGTATTTTTCGGCAACATCGCGAACGGTGAAGAAGTTGCCGAGGGATTTGCTCATCTTTACGTTATCAACATTGATATAGCCGTTGTGCATCCAGTAATGGGCGTATTCCTTGCCGGTGCAGCATTCGCCCTGGGCAATTTCGTTCTCGTGGTGCGGGAAGATGAGGTCCTGGCCGCCGCAATGGATATCAATGGTTTCGCCGAGGTAGTTTCTTATCATGGCGGAGCACTCTATATGCCAGCCCGGTCTTCCGAGTCCCCAGGGGGATTCCCAGTAAGGCTCGCCGGGTTTCGCGGCTTTCCAAAGGCAGAAGTCGAGGGGATCCTCCTTCTGGTCGTCAACGTCTATTCTCGCGCCGGATTCGAGATCGTCAACGGACTGGTGAGAGAGCTTTCCGTATTCTTTGAATTTGCGGGTGCGGAAATATACGGAGCCGTCAACGGGGTACGCGAATCCCTTTTCTTCGAGGGTTTTTACTATGTCGATTATTCTGTCCATATTTTCGGTTGCCTTAGGGTGAATGGTGGCTTCGCGGACGCCAAGCCCCGCGGCGTCAATTTTGTATTCGCGGATATAACGCTCCGCAAGCTCCGGAACGGTGGTATTTTCCTCTGCGGCGCGGCGAATGAGTTTATCGTCGATATCGGTGAAGTTCTGTACGAAGGTTACTTTATTTCCGCGATATTCGAGGTAGCGGCGGAGAACATCGAAAATGCAGATAGGTCTCGCGTTTCCGATATG
>JAZLFU010000098.1:0-3498 GCA_045615915.1 Oscillospiraceae bacterium | reverse complement strand
TGCTCGGAATAGACCTTGTAATTCCGGATTTCTCATATCTTGAAGAAAATAAGGATAAAATAGTCGGCCTTTTTATCACCCACGGCCACGAAGACCATATAGGAGCGGTACCGTATCTTCTCCAAAAACTCAATATACCAGTTTACGCAACGCCTTTCAGTATGGCGCTTATTGAACTTAAACTCGTTGAAAAAGGACTTTTAGCCGACACGGAGCGCCATGTTGTAAACCCCGGAGAAATTGTTTCCGCCGGAAAAATGAGCGTTGAATTTATATACGTAAACCACTCGATCCCGGATTCCTGCGCCTTTGCGATCCATACTCCCGCAGGAGTCGTAATACAAACCGGCGACTTTAAAGTTGATTTCACCCCCACCCGCGGAGGCGTAATCGACCTTGCAAGATTCGGCGAGCTTGGAAGCAAAGGCGTTCTTGCGCTCCTTTCAGACTCAACCAATGCGGAACACCCGGGAAGCACTCCAAGCGAACGTGTCGTAGGAGAAAGCTTTGACGTGCTCTTTAAAAACGCGGAGGGCAAGAGAATAATTATCGCGACCTTTTCCTCCAACGTACACAGAATACAGCTTGCGATAGATTCCGCCGTAAAATTCGGAAGAAAAATTGCAGTTTCCGGAAGAAGCATGGAACAGGTCGTTACAAAGGCGCTTGAAATGGGTTACCTCGAAGCGCCGGAAGGAACGGTGGTTTCTGTTGATACCATTGTGAAAATCCCGGAGGAGGAAGCCGTTATCGTAACGACCGGAAGCCAGGGAGAGCCTATGTCCGCCCTTACGAGAATGGCTGTCGGAGACCACAAAAAAATAAATATTACAAACAGAGATATGGTAATAATATCCGCATATCCCATTCCCGGCAACGAAAATTACGTCGGCAGAGTGATAAATGAACTTATGAAGCTTGGCGCCGAGGTCGTCTATGAGCGTTACAGCGAAATACACGTTTCCGGACACGCCTGCCAGGACGATGAAAAACTTATGATCGCCCTTACGAAGCCGCAATATTTTATTCCGGTACACGGTGAATACAAACATCTCAAAAAGCATATCGCAACGGCTATGCAAATGGGCTTTGATGAAGCGAATACGATCATTCCGGAGCTAGGAAGAGTTATAGAAATAAGCCAGAACGGAATAAACGATTCCTCCACCGTTATTGCCGGAGCAGTCCTAGTCGACGGTCTCGGCGTCGGAGATGTAGGCAACGTAGTTCTCCGGGACAGAAAGCATTTAAGTGAAGACGGGCTTATGGTGGTAAGCGTAATTCTGAATGACCGCGGCGAGATCATAAGCGGCCCGGATATAGTTTCAAGAGGATTCGTATACGTTCGCGATAACGAAGACCTTATGGAAAACACCAAAAAGGTCGTAGAAAACGCCATTCTTTCCGGAGTTTCCGAAAACAAACGCGACTGGCAGAACCTCAAAACAAAAATACGCGATGCCGCCGGAGATTACCTCTACGGTCTTACCCAGCGTTCGCCGATGATACTTCCGATTATCCAGGAGATAAAAACAAAATAAAAAGAGCAGCGAAATGCTGCTCTTTTTATTTTATCAGTCTTTCGGCGCCATCTTTTTAAGCGCTTCAAGCATCTCCTCGCTCAAAGGAATAGCTCTTTTGCAGCGAGGGCAAAGATACGTCGGTCTGTTATATCCCGCCGGGATAAGAACAGGCTTCTGGCAGAACGGGCAGAACACCTCAAGCCCTTCTTCATCTTCAACTATCATTCAAAACACCGCCTTTTTATTAAAATTCAAAATCGTCTGTATTGATAAGGAGCCTTGCGTAGAGCTTCGCTGTATCCATAAGGAGCTTTATGCTTGCACTCTCGTCCGCCTGATGTATGCTTCCGCGATAGATTCCGAAAGGACTTCTGTTATCGGGGTCCTCCGGTCCGAGGGCATAGGCGTTTTTGAGCTTTCTTGCGTAGGTTCCGCCGCCCATGGTATAGGGTTTCCAGCCTTCGCGGTGAAATACTCCATCAATGGATTCCATGCACATTTTAACAAAACCGGATTCCGCCGGATTATAAATAGGCTTGCTTCCGCCGACATCGGTTATCTCAACATCGTAGTCTTTCATCGCTTCTTTGATCTTTTCAAAAATCGTGTCGCCGTCGCAAGTTACCGGATAGCGAATATCCATGGACATATAAAGCTTCCCGTTTTCAAGGGTTTTCATAACTCCGCCGACATGGGTGAGTTTTCCGCTGGGTTCATCTTCAAAGGCAGCTCCGAGGGATTCTCCGTGGCAGTCCTTATTCACCAGCGAAACAAATTCAAGCGCCTTTTGAGCACCGTAGTTTGCTATTCCCGCTTTGAGCACCGCGTTCGCAAGAAGCCCTATGGCGTTTATTCCGTTATCCGGGTTGGAAGCATGAACGGAAGCGCCTGTTGCGATAACTTTGAGCACGCCGTTTTCCTCGGTAGCTTCAATATTCTCCATACCATCAAAGGCTTTTACCGCTGTGGCAATATCATCGACCTTAAAGAGAGCCTCCGCATGACCTGCAACAACGTTTTTTACCGTACCGCCGACGAAATTCAGAAGGTTGGAATTTTCGTTATTGATATTGAAATAGAAACGGAGCGTTCCCTTTTCACCGTAGCATATGGGATAGTCGCCGTCGGGAGTGAGGGAAACTACCGGCAACTTTTCGGAGGTTGCTTTATAATGCTCAATATCCTCCATTCCGCATTCCTCATCGCCGCCCATGAATATCTCTATCTCCCTTTTCGGAAGAATACCGAGTTCTTTAAGGCAGCGAACAGAATATACAGCAGACAAAAGCGGGCCTTTATCATCAAGAACACCGCGTCCGCGGATATAGTCGCCTTCAACGGTGAGCTTGAAAGGAGGATAGTTCCAGTCGTTCTCACAGGGTACAACGTCAAGATGCCCGAAAAGTCCTATTTTTTCTTCTCCGCTTCCGACATTCGCAACAACACAGAAATTATCACGGTTTTCAGCCTTAAATCCATAGCTTTCAACAAGAGCTTTTCCCACCTTCAAAACGTTTGCGCTCTCTTTTCCGAAAGGAAATTCACCCGGAGTTATTCCCGGAGAAGCTACAGAAGGTATTTCAACGAGTTTTGCAAGGTCGTTTAAATACTCGTCTTTACGAGCATCCATCCATTCATCTATTCTTTTTTCGTTTTCTTTTGAAACCATCTTAATTGCCCCCTTTTTTTTATATATGTTCCAAATTTTTATAATCCGAGAAACCGTTTTATCTCAAAGCCGTGTTTATTTATCCATTCTTCCGCGATTTTTTCCGCAAAAGCTCTGTCGGAGGAAATCCTTTCAAAGAGCTCCTCTTTTGAAGCGAAAGACATTTCATCACGAACGAATTCAATAAGAAACACCGTAATTTTTTTACCGTAAAGATTTTCCGAAATACCGATGATATTCGTTTCCGAAACCGGAATACCGTCTTTCGATACCGTCGGTCTTACTCCGATATTCGTAACTGCCGGA
>JAZLFU010000097.1:0-2083 GCA_045615915.1 Oscillospiraceae bacterium | reverse complement strand
TTATTATTTTCCGCCTCTCACAGGCGCTTATTTAAGGATAACGAGAATAATCATTATGCTTGCAACTCTTTTCGTTACACCGCTTTGGGTACTTGCGTTGCATTATCCGGAATACGTTCCGGAGGCATTCAGATTCGTTCTAATCACGGAAGAGCCCAACGTTCCGATAGTGTTCCAGCTTTTGATATTAGAATTCGTCATAGACGGATTAAAGCTTTCATCACTCAATACGCCGGGAATGTTATCTTCTACGTTTTCGATAATTGCCGGTATAATAGTGAGCGATTTTGCGGTAGAATCCGGTTGGTTTTGTTCGGAAACCTTGCTTTATATGGCTTTTGTGGCAATGGCAAATTACAGCCAGCCAGGATACGAACTTGGGTACGCCATAAAATTCATGCGAATGGCGATGATAGTTCTGACTTCGCTTTTCGGAATTTGGGGATTTGCCGCGGGTTTTGCGCTCAATGCCGGACTTATCACGGCAACGAAAATACCGGGTAAAAAGAGCTATTTTTGGCCTATTATACCTTTTTCGGCAAAAGGTTTGGGAAAACTTCTTTTCAGACTTAAATGAGTATTGAAATAGGTTAGAAAATAGAGTAAAATAAAATATTATAATGCAATAGTTTGTCAAAAAATAAACACTTATAAAATTGACAACAAAAAACGAACAGGACGGATTTGAGTAATGGTATTTGCTAATTTGTTTTTTCTATACGCGTTTCTTCCGCTCAATCTTATACTATATTTTGCAACGAAGAACAGAGCGTTCAGAAATGCGGTGCTGATATTTTTCTCCATTGCTTTTTATGCTTGGGGAGAGCCGGTTTGGATAACTCTTCTTATTTTCAGCGCAACAATAGACTATTTCCACGGTCTTATTATCGAAAAATATCGCGGGAAAATAGGGGCGAAGCTTGCGCTTATATCTTCTCTCGTATTAAATCTCGGACTTCTCGGAATATTCAAATACAGCGGATTTTTTGTTGAAAATATAAATCTTTTAACGGGATTGGGCCTTCCCATTCCGAATTTTGCGCTTCCTATCGGTATCAGCTTCTATACTTTCCAGACTTTGAGCTATACCATTGACGTTTACAGAAACGAAGTTGAGCCGCAGCGTAACTATATGAAATATTTTATGTACGTTTCGCTTTATGCACAGCTTGTTGCCGGTCCTATCGTAAGATATGCGGACGTTGCTATCGAGGTAAACAGCAGGAAAGAAACTCTTGACGATATCTATGCCGGAGCTACCCGTTTTCTTGTGGGACTTACAAAGAAAGTTTGTGTTGCAAACGTTGCGGGAAAGCTTGCGGAAAGCTATCTTGCCGGAGGTAATATACTCGAAAGCACAACTGCCGGAGCATGGTTCGGAGTAATTATGTATGCCATTCAGATATATTACGATTTTTCGGGATATTCCGATATGGCAATAGGACTCGGAAGAATTTTCGGTTTCCATTTTCTCGAAAACTTCAATTATCCGTATATTTCGCGTTCCGCTACGGAGTTCTGGCGCAGATGGCATATGTCCCTCGGTCAGTTCTTCCGCGATTACGTCTATATTCCGCTCGGAGGAAACAGAAAACACCAGATGCTCAATCTTTTTATCGTATGGTTCCTTACCGGATTTTGGCACGGAGCAAGCTGGAACTTCATTTTCTGGGGGCTTTGGTTCGGAGCGCTTGTAGTAATTGAAAAGCTGTTTATGCTCAAAGTGCTTGAAAAACTGCGCATTCTTTCCCACGTTTATCTTTTGCTTATGGTGCTCATAGGCTGGGTAATGTTCTATTTTTCCGACCTTGCGGAGATGTGGAACTGCTTAAAGGTTATGTTTGGCGCCGCGGGAGCGGGACTTTATGATATACCCCTCGGAATAACGGTAGAAAACAATATTTTCTGGATCATATTTGCCTTTGCTTTCTGTATGCCAGTCATTCCGATGCTAAAAAAATTCATCGGAAGACATCCGTCGCTTGAAATACACGCAAAACGCCTGCAAATTCCGGCAAACATTGCCATGCTTCTGATAAATACGGCGCTCCTTGTGGGTTCGAGCTATAATCCCTTTATCTAT
>JAZLFU010000096.1:0-6392 GCA_045615915.1 Oscillospiraceae bacterium | reverse complement strand
TTCCTTAAAAGAAAGAATTTTCGAACAGATTTCATTGGGAGAATTTACTAAATAATCAGCTTTTGCGTTTACGAGTTCGTTTTCTTTTCCGTAACCGTAAAGAGTTCCTATTGCTTTTATTCCGTGTTTATGCGCTCCGAGTATATCCATATCCCTGTCGCCGAGCATAATCGTTTCGTCAAGCTTTTCACCTTTTATTTCAAGGTTTTCGATGGCATAAGCAATAACTTCCTCTTTTGTATCACGCTTTTTATCAAAAGTCGCGCCGGAAACAAAGTCGAAATACTTCCGTATACCGTGCTCGGTGAGAATGATTTCATTGAGCTCCGCGGGTTTGCAGGAGGCAATCGAGAGAATACAGCCGTTTTTTTTAAGCGTTTTAAGAGTTTCCACAATGCCGTCATACATTTTTACCTGATGTATTCCGGAAACTCTGTATAATTCGCGGTATTTCGCAACGAGAAATTCAATTTTGTCAGCATCAGCGGTATAGTTGGCGAAAGTTTTGCGGAGCGGAGGGCCTATTGTGTCTTTGAGCTTTTGAGCATCGTTTTCTTCTATTCCGATGCTGCTCAAAGCGTATTTTATGCAGCTTGTAACTCCTTCGTACGGATCAAAAAGAGTTCCGTCAAGGTCAAAAAGAACGTATTTGAACATTTTATTCTCCGAATTCCATAGCCGCTTTGAGCACGAGTCCAAGGGCGGTATCGGCTGCCTGTTTTCTTACTGAATCGCGGTCGCCGACAAAATGATTTTCGAGCACGGCGCTGTAATTGTCGCTTGAAACGCCGACGTATACAAGCCCGACTGGTTTTCCCTCATCACCCAAAGGTCCGGCAAGTCCGGTTACGGAAACTCCTATATCCGCGCCCATAATTTTGCGAACGCCGAAAGCCATTTCGCCTGCGGTCTGTTCGGAAACGGCGCCGAACTTTTCAAGTGTTTCGTGTTTTACTCCGACGAGTACCTCTTTTGCCTCATTGCAATAGGTTACGACGCTGTATTTTATCGCTGATGAAGCGCCGGAAACAGAAGTCAGCTTTTCCGCAACCATTCCTCCGGTGCAGCTTTCGGCAGCTGCAACTGTGGCGCCTTTTTCTTTGAGCAGAGCTATTACTTTTTCTTCAAGGCTTGCTTCCATAAATATTACCTCCGAAAGAAAGGGCGCTTCGGATGTGAAACGCCCTTTGTAAAATCATTCTTCGTCTTCTGTTTTGATTACGGCGATATGAAGTTCATCAAGGTTTTTCTGTTCGACCTCGGTGGGGCACATAGTCATAAGCTCGGTTGCGGTCTGTACCTTCGGGAATGCGATAACGTCGCGGATAGAAGGACGGTCGAGCATAAGCATGACCATTCTGTCAAGTCCAAATGCCATTCCGCCGTGGGGAGGTACTCCGTATTTTTCAGCGTCGAGGAGGAATCCGAAACGTGCCTGTGCGCGCTCTTCGGAAAGACCGAGCGCCTGGAGCATTTTATCCTGTACTTTGGTATTGCTTATACGAATGGAGCCGCCGCCGAGTTCACAGCCGTTGAGAACCATATCGTATGCTCTTGCGTAGCAATGTCCCGGATCGGTCATAAGCTTATCTTCATCGCCGGGACGCGGGCAGGTGAAGGGATGATGCATTGCCATCCAGCGGTTTTCTTCATCAGACCACTCAAAAAGCGGGAAATCGGTAACCCAGAGGAAGTTGAATTTGCCTTTGGGAATGAGGTCAAGGCGTTTTCCAAGCTCAAGACGGAGAGCGCCGAGAGCGTTGAATACGATATCGTTGCGGTTATCGGCTACTATAAAGAGAACGTCGCCGGTTTCTGCACCGAGTTTTTCGCGTATCGCGTTCTTTTCATCTTCGGTGAGGAATTTTTCATAGCTGGAGGTTTCTCCATCGGGAGTAAGTCTTGTCCATGCAAGGCCCTTTGCTTTGAAGAGCTTTACGGTTTCGGTGAGCTTGTCTATTTCTTTCCTTGTAAGAACGGAAGCCGCGCCTTTTGCGTTTATTGCGCGGACGGAACCTTTTTCAAGCGCTCCGGAGAATACCTGGAATCCGCAGTTTTTAAGAAGATCGGAAATATCGCAGATTTCAAGACCGAAACGGGTATCGGGTTTATCAGAACCGAAACGGGACATAGCTTCGTCCCAGGTCATTCTGATGAAAGGAGTTTCAAGGTCGATATCAAGAACTTTTTTGAATACGCGTTTAACAAGTCCCTCATTCATGGTCATGATATCGTTTTCGTCAACGAAGCTCATTTCCATATCTATCTGGGTAAATTCCGGTTGACGGTCTGCGCGGAGGTCTTCATCGCGGAAGCAGCGCGCAATCTGCATATATCTGTCGCAGCCGGACATCATAAGAAGCTGTTTATAAAGCTGCGGGCTCTGGGGAAGAGCATAGAAGCAGCCGGGATGAACACGGGAGGGAACAAGATAGTCTCTTGCGCCTTCGGGAGTGGATTTTATAAGGTCGGGAGTTTCGATCTCCATAAATCCGTTCTCGTCATAGTAATCACGAACGGTTTTGACGATCTTATGGCGCATCATAAGTACGTTTTGCATCTCTCCGCGGCGAAGGTCAAGATAGCGGTATTTAAGGCGGAGATCCTCTTTTGCGTTGGTGGTATCGCTTACCTCAAAGGGCGGAGTCTGGCTCTTTGCGAGGATATGAAGCTCGTTTACAAAAAGCTCGACGTGGCCTGTGGGGATTTCGTTGTTTATGGACTCGCGCTGACGGATAACGCCCTTTGCTTCAAGAACGTATTCGGCGCGAACGGAAGCCGCGGTTTCGAAAACCTCTTTATCTGTTCCGTCGCCGAAGGCAAGCTGAAGGATTCCGCTTCTGTCCCTGAGATCGATAAAGATAAGGTTTCCGAGGTCGCGGGTTTTCTGTGCCCAACCGAAAACAACAGCTTCCTGACCGATATTTTTGTCATTAAATTCACCGCAATACGCGGTACGGTTGTAACCGTTTATCATTTTAATTCCTCCAATAACTGTTATGTAGGATTATGTTTATCAAAAACGAATTTCCGGCGGTATGTTATCAACACCGAAAGGCTCAAAGTCGCCGCCGATACCGTCGCAAAGATCGCCGATTCTCGATTCGTATATGTACTCTATTATTTCTTCGATTTCAACTTCCTCCGAGCTTCCGTCGCGCATATTCCTTATTGTTACAACACCGGATTCGAGTTCGCTGTCTCCGATTATACATGAAAAAGCAGCGTTTATTTTGTCCGCGTATTTCATCTGTGCTTTAACGCTTCTTCCGATAATATCAGATTCGGCTTTAAATCCTTCGGCGCGAAGACTGTTCACTATTTTCGCGGCTTCAATGCTTGCTTTTTCTCCCATAGAGCCTATATAGATGTCAGCATAGCCTTCTTCCGGGAAGGGTACTTCGGATTTTTCCATAAGGAGCAGAAGTCTTTCAATTCCGAGACCGAAACCTATGCTCGGAGTAGGCTGACCGCCGAGAAGCTCAATAAGTCCGTCATATCGTCCGCCGCCGCAAACTGTTCCCTGGGCGCCTATGGTGTCGCTCACGAACTCAAAAACGGTTTTTGTATAATAGTCGAGTCCACGAACAATGGTGGGATTGATTTCATATACAATGTCAAGCTCTTCAAGTCGTCTTTGAAGCTCCTCGAAATGGGCTTTGCAGTCATCACAGAGGTAGTCGAGTATTACCGGAGCGCCTTCGGCGATTTCGTGGCAAATGGGACTCTTGCAGTCGAGTATTCTCATAGGGTTGCGGTCGAGCCTTTCACGGCAGGTATCACAGAGCTTGTCCTCATGGGAATGAAAATACTCTCTCAGAGCGTTGTTGTAATCCGCGCGGCATTTCGGACAGCCGATTGAGTTTATTTCAAGGGTAAGTCCTTCGATTTGAAGTTGCTCAAAAATCTGTGAAGCCATAGCGATAAGTTCCGCATCTGCCGCAGCGGAAGCAGAACCGACAAGCTCGGCTCCGAACTGGTGAAATTCACGAAGGCGTCCTGCCTGGGGTTTTTCGTAACGGAAACAGCTTGTAAGATAATCCACTTTTACCGGAAGAGCGCCTGCAAGTATTCCGTGTTCGACGAGAGCGCGCATCGTTCCGGCGGTACCTTCGGGACGCAGGGTTATGGAGCGGTCGCCCTTATCGTTAAAAGTATACATTTCCTTTTGAACTACGTCGGTGCTGTCGCCGACTCCGCGGGCAAAAAGTTCCGTATGCTCGAAGGTGGGAAAACGGATTTCCTTAAAACCAAAGAGCTCCGCAACGTGGAACATTGTTTTTTCAACGTATTGCCATTTTGCGCTTTGGTCGGGAAGAACATCCTGGGTTCCTCTTGGCGCTTTTGTAAGAATGTCCATAGAAAACGCTCCTTATATAATACAGATTATAATAATTTTAAATATACAATATCAGACAATTATCGACAAAAAAGGCTTATTTAAGCCGTTTTTAGTGAACAAGATCTCTCCAGTCAAGATCTCCGCGTTCAAGCGAATGTATAAGCGCTTCGGCAGTTGCTATATTTGTGGCAACCGGGATATTGTGCACGTCGCAAAGCCGGAAAAGACTTGCATGGTTGTTTTCCGATTCGGATGTAACCATAGGATCGCGGAACATAAGAAGAAGATCGATTTCGTTGCAGGCTATGCGGGAAGCTATCTGTTCTTCACCGCCCTGACTTCCGCTCAGAAAACGTGTAATGTTAAGACCGGTAGCATCGGAAACGAGTTTTCCTGTTCCGGCGGTTGCACAGAGAGTGTGCTTTCCGAGTATTCCGCAGTAGGCGATACAAAACTGTACCATAAGCTCCTTTTTAGAATCCTGGGCAATTATTGCGATATTCATAAAATAAGCCTCCTTTTGGCTTTATTTAAAACCGAGTGGTATATGTTTTCCGGATATCCTTTCGGCAATATTTCCGAAAGCTTTATAGTTTACGCTTTCGGGAGATAATACGGAGCCGGAATCCATTGCTTTCCGAACGAGAGTATCTTCCCATACGACTCCGATGAGCTGAAGCTCCGTTCCGTCTATGATCTCATCGAGATTTTGGAGGGGAGAGAGTTTTTTTGGTTTATCCGGGCATCTTTCGATAATAAGCCGCCTGTTTTCAAGCCCGCATTTTTCAATGAAAAGAGAGGCACTTCTTGCCGCCCTAACGGAAGAAGGATCCGGCGTTGCGGTTATAAGTGAAAGCCCGGAAACCCTTGCGGCGGCTTCAAGCGCATTTCCCGTTCCGGCAGGGCAATCGAATATAATATAATCGAAATATGAGGAATCGTTTACTATTCTCGAAAGGTCATCGGAAGAAAATTCAAGCGGCGCCGATGATGCGCAGATAACGGAAAGGTTTTTGCAAAAAGGGCATGGCATGGCGGCATCTTCTGTTTTGCAGTTCCGACGGACTACGTCCCCAAAATCAAACAGAAGATTTTGGGTAACGCCGAAGGCAACGTCAAGGCTTCTGAAACCGGAATCAAGTTCAATTACAAGAACTTTTTTGCCTTTTAGCGCAAAAGCTTCTCCAAGCAGCGCGGAAACGGTTGATTTTCCTGCTCCGCCTTTTCCGGATGCCACGAGTATGACATTTTCCATTCCGCACCTCCCGAATATAATAATTATTCATATTATTTTATCATAAAATTGGTGAACTTGCAATAAGATAAGAGAAATTAAAGATAAAAAATGAGCACGCAAAAACGGCGATGCTCGTTACAAAGTTTACAATAATATTCAAGATAGAGAAAATATTTTATCGAAAAATAGATATATTAGTGGATTTTTTGAGAGATATGTGATATTCTGTTATATAGAATTTAGGAGAAGAGGGATTTTATGGCGAATATTGATATAAAATGTCCTAATTGCGGCGCTGTTATTTCTGTTGATGATTCAAAGAATGCTTCAACCTGCCGCCGCTGTGGAACATCTTATTTTGTCAGAGATGCGAAGCGCGTAGAAAAAGCATCTGAAAAACCTGCTGCCGAAGAAAAGCCGGCAGGGAAAAAGAAACCTGCGGCAAAGAAAGAGCCTGCGGCAAAAAAAGAGAAACCGGCAGAAAAGAAGCCTGTTGAAAAGAAGAAACCGGTCAAAAAAGAAAAACCTGTAATTGAAGAAGCTCCCGTTAAGGAAGAAATGCAGGTTGTTGAAGAGACTCCGGCAGTCGAAGAAGTTCCGGTTGTTGAAGAAGCTTCGGTTGTTGAAGAAGTTCCGGTTGTTGAAGAAGCTCCGGTAGTCGAAGAAGCTCCGGTAGTCGAGGAAGCTCCGGTAGTCGAGGAAACTCCGGCAGTCGAAGAAGTTCCGGCAGTCGAAGAAGCCCCGGCAGTCGAAGAAGCTCCGGTAGTCGAAGAAGTTCCGGTTGTTGAAGAAGCTCCGGTAGTAGAAGAAGCT